>NZ_JACJTV010000017.1 GCF_014698845.1 Coleofasciculus sp. FACHB-1120
GCTTACTATATACTTTTTACTCATTGGACAGCTCGGTGGTAGTTGGTTAAGACTTTTACCTTAAATACTACCCAATTTATACCCATCGATTTGCCCTTGACAGGCTACTAGAAGCGATCGCCACAGGGTCAAGATCCCTCGACCGCAGCCGCGCCCGTTATCTCCTGGCAAGCGATCTGATTGCCTCTAAGCAGGGCGAAAAAGCACTGGAATGGTTAAAAGGATTAGAGTTTGAATATCGCGTCCTAGACGGACACATTGCTCTTCGGAGAGCGCAAGCTTACGAACTCACTGGCAACACCCGAAAAACCAAGGAAGCTTGGGAAGGTTTGTTAAAACACCATTCTCAAGATCCCGTGTCAGTCGAAGCTTTATATGTGCTGGGGAAGACGGAACCGAAATATTGGGAAGAAGCCGTTGAGAAATTTCCCAGTCATCCCCGCAGCCTGGAAATCGCCCGCGCCTTACTCAAAGACAATCCCAACCAAGCAAAATTGATGGTGTCCCTGGCAAAGTATGCCTTTGACACTCCAGGAATTACCTCAGTGCTAGATAAGTTGGTAGGTTTGCCAGCAGAGCAACTCAAGCCAGAAGTATGGGAAGCGATCGCTTTAGGCTACTGGGGAAACCGAAAATACGGTCAAGCCAGTACCGCTTATGCCAAAGCCCCTCGCACTCCTCACAACGTCTACCGGGTCGCTAGGGGACTCGATCTCGCCGAGAAAAAAGTGAAAGCCCTCCGCGCCTATAAAGAGGTGGTGCAAAACTTCCCCAATGCGAACGAAAGTGCTAACGCGCTCATCCAGATCGCCAAAATCGGTCCCGCTATCGAGGCGGTTCCTTATCTCGACCAAGTTATCAGTCAATTCCCCGACCGAGCTGGCGAAGCCATCTTATTAGAAGCGAAAATTCTCGATAGTCTTAAAAGTTCCGAATCCGCATCTGCTGCGCGTCAATCATTACTTACCAAATATGGCAAGACCGATGCAGCGGCAGAATATCGCTGGAAATTGGCTCAATCGAAGGCACGGGGTGGAAACTACAAAGAGGCACTGCAAATCGCCAAGCCGATCGCCACTCAGAATCCTGATAGCGAATTAGCTCGTCGGGCGTCTTTTTGGGTGGGTAAGTGGTCAAACAAGCTGGGACGCAAGCAGGAGGCAAAAGCCGCTTTTGAGAACGTCGTGGCGAAGTATCCCCAGTCTTACTATGCTTGGCGGTCTGCCGTCATGCTGGGCTGGGATGTGGGAGACTTTAACAGCGTGCGTCAGCGAGATCCCAAAGTAGAATGGCCTGCCAAGCGACCGTCGCTGCCCGTAGGTTCGGCAGCTTTACAAGAACTATACAAAATGGGTCAAGGCAAAGATGCCTGGAAGCTCTGGCAAGCAGAATTTCAAAACCGGGTCAATCCAACGGTGGCAGAACAATTTACCGATGGGTTGCTTCGACTCAGCATGGGAGACCACTTACAAGGAATTGCTAAAATCTCCAGCTTAGAAGACCGTGAGAACCCAGACGAGCAAGCACAGTACAAAGCTCTAACGCAACAAATTGCATACTGGCAGGCGTTGTATCCGACGCTCTATGTCGAAGCGATTGAAAACTGGTCTCAAAAACATCAGCTCAATCCCTTGCTGGTGATCTCTGTGATCCGACAAGAGTCCCGATTTGAGCCAAAAATCCGCTCCACTGCCGGTGCGGTTGGCTTAATGCAGGTGATGCCGGAAACCAGTAAATGGGTTGCCGAAAACATTGGCATCAAGAAATATAGCCTGGAAAATCCTAACGACAACGTTAAATTAGGCACCTGGTATCTGGATGAAATTCACGATCGCTACAAAAATAACTCCATGTTAGCGATCGCGAGTTACAATGCCGGTTCCGGCAATCTGTCAAAGTGGCTCCAAGGCAAAAAAGTCAGCGATCCAGATGAATTTGTCGAAGCCATTCCCTTTGATGAAACGCAGGGTTATGTCAAGAATGTGTTTGGCAACTACTGGAATTACTTACGCCTGTACAATCCAAAAATCTCTCAGCAGGTAGCAAAATACTCCGAAGGTCAGCCAACTGCATTCAAAAATTAAACATTAAAAATTGGAGAAAGGCGGTGGGTGGAATGAAAGATTCTGCTTTGAGAGTTGGTAATGAGGAAAATTTCATTACCGATTACTAACCGTAGAAGTGGCTTTCTATCGCTGGAGCTTTCTTCAATTTTTAATTTTTAATCTCTAATTGCTGGATCTTTTTTTAATTTACTAATGTCTGGCGCTTTCTTGAATTTTTAATTTTTAATGGGTATGGATACAATAGTCAAGAAATCTTCAAAGCAAACTTGACCGATGACGCTTCCTTCAGAAGTCGATACCGCATCCCAGCTAAATCCAGACCTGGAGCCGGAATCAGCGAACCGCAATCTGGAAGATGAATACCTTAATGAGCTGCCCGCTGAGACTGAGATGTCTCTATTTGACCATCTGGAGGAGTTGCGGCGGCGGATTTTCTATGCGCTGATTGCAGTTGCCTTCGGTGTCATTGGCTGCTTCCTATTTGTCAAGTCAATTGTCCAACTATTGGAGGTACCGGCGCAGGGCGTCAAGTTTCTCCAACTGGCACCGGGAGAATACTTCTTTGTCTCCATTAAAGTTGCCGGTTACAGTGGCTTGCTGGTAGCCAGCCCCTTTATCCTGTACCAGATCATCCTGTTTGTTCTCCCAGGACTCACTCGCCGCGAACGCCGCCTAGTGGGACCCGTTGTATTGGGGTCGGGTGTCCTGTTTTTGGGGGGGCTGGCATTTGCCTATATAGCCTTAATTCCAGCCGCATTGAATTTCTTCATCAGCTACGGAGCAGATGTCGTCGAACAGCTGTGGTCAATCGACCGATATTTTGAATTCGTGCTGCTGCTGATGTTTAGCACCGGATTGGCATTTCAAATTCCGATCATCCAGCTGCTACTCGGCTTTTTGGGAATTGTCTCTTCTGGGCAAATGCTATCTGGCTGGCGGTTTGTGATCCTGGGGGCAGCTATCTTGGGTGCCATCCTGACGCCTTCTACCGACCCCCTCACCCAAAGCCTCCTCGCGGGTGCCGTATTGGGACTCTACTATAGTGGGATTGGCTTGGTTAAGCTCGTAGGGCGCTGAGATAAGCAAAATACTATGCAACTTGGACGAGTCAATTTTTCAACTGCCTCATGTTTGACTCTCTGGAGTGCTGCTGTATTGGGGATTGCCCTGAATAGTTGCACTTTATAGTTGCACTTTGCATCCGCTTGCTTCGTTCTTCAATGCCTGGAATGCTGCTTACAGGTTGAATCAGATCAACTTCGCCATTGATCATTGACAGGTTCGGAATGACCTGCCATCTCCACGCTGACTGGCTTTTGAGTATCGATGCTGCTCGCTCGATCGGCGCGAATTACGGTTTCAACCACAAAGGCTGTTGTCATCGAGCAGGGTGAGACTATCTGCCGATTGACTCACCTGTTCGCTTTGTTTGCTCTTTGTTCGCTTTATTCGCGCTTGGTGCTGTAGACAACACCACTCAAGGGGGCGGATACTTCTGAGTTAGAACTGTACAGCTCCTAGAACTGTTCGAGCATCCACTCCGAGGCTCGCTCACCCAGGTCTAGGGGGATGCTGACGGCTTTACCGAGCCGAGGGCGATCGCGCGTTTGTTCAATATAAGTTTGTACTTGGTCAGCTCCACCCCAAGCCTGGAGATACCCCGCGACAGTATCCAAGTGCGCTAGGTAGTCTACCTCCGACAGCGGAAAAGACGCCTGCTCTAAGTATTTCCACATTACCTGGAGGAAAATTTTTCCCTGTGTCCGCCTGATCTGAATATCGTATGAACGTCCCCACTTGTCGATCAGGAGTTGGCGAAGGTCTTGTCCTGTCATAGTTTTATCGCAATTACTTTTCTTTACATTTCGTCATAAATGGAGCGCTTCTTAAATTAATGATACGGTGCAAAAGAATGTAATAATACCCTTAGCAAGGCTGTAAACCTTTCTACAAAAGGGTTTGTGGCGAACAGGCTTGCAACTTGCTTGGTATATATTTATTGGGCAAGATTTAACAAAATCTGGGACTTAGCCCAGGGTTGTTCACATAGCTATACACTCAGACGTTACTCATGGCTCAACTTTCTAGCTCGTCAGACGTTCCCGATATGGGGCGTCGTCAATTTATGAATTTGCTCACTTTTGGCACCATTACAGGAACAGCTCTGGGGGCACTGTATCCCGTTATTAAGTATTTCGTCCCCCCTTCGAGCGGTGGAACGGGTGGGGGTCTAACTGCCAAAGATGCCATCGGCAACGATGTCATTGTGAGTGATTTTTTAGCTAATCATAATCCGGGCGATCGCACTTTGGTACAGGGCTTCAGAGGCGACCCTACCTACATTGTCGTGACCGAAGAGAAAACCATTGACAATTACGGCTTAAACGCCGTCTGCACCCACTTGGGTTGCGTTGTCCCTTGGAATTCCGGTGAGAACAAGTTTATGTGTCCCTGCCACGGTTCCCAGTATGACAGCACTGGCAAGGTGGTACGGGGACCAGCACCGCTGTCCCTGGCACTGGTTCACGCTGCGGTCGCGGAGGACAAGGTGACATTAACGCCTTGGACGGAAACCGACTTCCGTACCGGCGAAAATCCTTGGTGGACATAAGGTCATTAGTCATCGGTGCTTAGTCATCAGTCATCAGTCAGCCGTCATGGGTCATGGGTCGGTTACAAACGACCAAAAACTCAGGACGAAAAACGAAAGACAAAAAACTAAGAACGAAAAACTAAGGACAGAAAACTGATAGATATTGTTTGAAATTCGACCCAGAATCCCTTCTTGAGAGATGAGAAAAGTTTCTTTATCGGCGATATTCAGAGTAAGCAAACAGGCGATGATCAAAACCGCCCTGGTTGCGATCGCCACCGTGTCACTATTCCTCGCCAGCGATCTAGCCCTTCCCCAATCAGCGAGTGCCTATCCCTTCTGGGCGCAGCAAACCTATCCTGAAACCCCTCGCGAACCAACGGGGCGGATTGTGTGTGCCAACTGTCACCTCGGTGCCAAACCCACACAAATAGAAGTTCCTCAATCGGTTCTCCCAGACACCGTCTTTGAAGCCGTCGTAAAAGTTCCTTACGACACCAACACGCAGCAAGTGCAAGCAGATGGCACCAAAGGGCCCTTGAACGTGGGTGCCGTGTTAATGCTGCCAGAAGGCTTCAAAATTGCCCCCGAAGATAGAATTCCTGAAGAAATGAAGGAAAAAATCGGGGAACTCTACTACCAACCCTACAGCGAAGACAAAGAAAATATTGTCATCGTTGGTCCGATTCCAGGCGATCAATATCAGGAAATTATCTTCCCCGTTCTGTCTCCCAATCCACAGACCGATAAGAAAGTTTTCTTCGGTAAATACGCGATTCATGTTGGTGGCAACCGGGGTCGCGGTCAGGTTTACCCCACAGGCGAAAAGAGCAACAATTCCGTCTATAACGCTTCTGTAGCGGGTCGCATCACTTCCATTACCCAAGCTGAAGAAGGTGGCTCTGAAGTCACCATTCAACCAGCAGAAGGCAATGCGGTTGTTGATACAATTCCCGCAGGCCCAGAGCTAGTTGTCTCCCAAGGACAGGAAGTTAAAGCTGGCGAAGCGCTGACCTCCAATCCGAACGTCGGTGGATTTGGTCAAATGGACGCCGAAATCGTTTTGCAAAGCCCCACCCGCATCAAGTGGTTGATGGCATTTATTGCTGCAATCATGTTGTGTCAAGTCTTGCTAGTCCTGAAGAAGAAGCAAGTTGAGAGAGTGCAAGCTGCTGAGATGAATTTCTAAGCTTAGCGTTGTACTGAATCGTTATCAGACAGGCAAGATGCCTGTCTTTTTTTTTGCGTTTGCGAACCGAAGGTCGTCCTCTTAGGACATCGCTCTTTTTAGGAAAGAAATTTAATCACAAAGCCACCGTGACGCAAGCATCCCATGAACTTTCTAGCAGATGAGATGTTAGACGTGAAGAGTGATTCAACTGGACAGTATTTGGTTTAATTTGCTTCACAGCATCGTTTGTCAAACAACGATAGCCGCCCTCAATGATTCGTGAAGGCGAGATCCCCGACGGCTCTAATAAGCCGGGGATCTGAACCGCTGGTATCTCACCACTCAAATCGGAAGACGATAACTCTGCAACTAATTCATCTAACCAGAGATATAAGCTTTAATTGAATACTTCTGGTAATTTTTACTATTTGTTCTAACAAAAATTTAGACCATTAAATCTATGTAGAAACCTAACCAAATATAGTTGGCAGTATTGTTCAGTAATATTTTGCAAGAAATGTGATGGAAAATCTTTGGCTCAACCTGGAAAACTGGTGGCGATCGCTTAGCAATCTTTTGCATCCCTCTATCTTCTCTAACCCGATCACCGATCCGGTTCCAGTTTTCCTGATCATTATGGCGATTATGCTAGTTGCTCCGCTATTATTTGAGCGGTTTAAGTTACCAGGCATTGTCGGCTTAATCCTAGCAGGAGTGGTGGTAGGACCTCATGGACTGGGCGTTTTAGAGCGAGATAGCACCATCATTCTGTTAGGGACAGTGGGATTGCTATTTCTCATGTTCATGGCTGGACTCGAAACCAGCCTCGACGATCTGAAATACAACGCCGACAAAGCTGCGATTTTTGGACTCGCCACCTTTGCCCTGCCGATGGTGCTAGGTACAGTCGCCATGCTGATGCTGGGATATAGCTTTTTAGCAGCCATCTTGGTAGCTTCTTGTTTTGCCTCCCATACCCTCCTCGCACTCCCAGTCGTTACTAAACTGGGAATTATGCGAACCCAGGCGGTGACGGCTACCTTGGGCGCAACTTTGATTACGAATGTGTTGGCACTTCTGGTTCTAGCCATTGTGGTTAAAGCCCATCAAGGCAGTCTTAACCTGAGTTTTTGGCTATTTCTAATTCCATCTTTGATTGTCTATACCGTTGCCACTTTATGGGGAGTTCCCAAAATCGGTCGGTGGTTCTTTCGACGTTTTGGTCACGACGAAGGGGCAGAATTTACCTTTGTCGTCGCAACTTTATTCGTGGTTTCTTATGCTGCTGAGTTAATTGATATTGAGCCAATTATTGGAGCATTTTTGGCAGGAATTGCGATTACTCAACTCATTCCCCAACTGAGTCCCTTAATGAATCGAATTCAGTTTATTGGCAATACGTTGTTTGTGCCATTTTTTCTGATTTCGGTGGGGATGTTGATTAACCCAGGAATCTTGATCAGCGAACCGCGATCTTTGTTAGTGGCAGCGGTAATGATTGTGGCGGAAATCATCAGTAAATTTGCCGCTGCTTGGGGACCCGGTAAGCTGTTTGGCTTCCCGTTTCCCAGCATTATGGTGATGTTTGGTCTTTCTGTTGCCCAAGCTGCATCTACTTTGGCAGCGATAACAGTTGCTTACCAAATTAAATTAGTGGATCAAGTAACGGTTAATGGCATTATTGCGATGATTCTGTTTACCTGTATTGCTTCGCCTTGGGTTACAGCCCGTTGGGGTCAAGGAATGAAGCGAGAGGTGGCGAGTCCAGCCAGTCGCCCAGAAGCCGGTTTAGACGTAAGCTCTGTCCCATCTGCAAGCTTACGCATTTTAGTCCCTGTTGCCAATCCAAATACTGAAGATAATCTGCTGTATCTTGCCCTAATTCTGGCTAAAAAAACGGAGGGAACCGTTCTACCGCTTCACATCTTATCCGATGGTCGGGGACCGATTTCATCTGAATCAAAAATACAGCAAAACCAGTTACTAGCAGCAGCAGAAACGATTGCTCATGCTGCTGTTACAGATGTTGAACCCATTGGTCGAATTGATGATTCGGTTGATAAAGGGATTTTGCGATCTGCCCAAGAGCGCGATGCTAATTTAATTATCTGTGGTTGGAAAGGTTACTCCACCTATCAGGAAAATTTCTTTGGCGGTGTGATTGATAATGTGGTGCGTCGAACAACTGTACCCGTGTTGATCTCCCGATTTCCTCATCCCATTGCGAATACACAGCGGGTATTTTTAGCATTCACTGACATAGAAGCATCATCTTCTACCTTTAAGCAAACAGTTAAGCTAGCACAAAACATCGCTGATGAACTGAAGGCAGCACTGCAACTGTTGCAGGTACTGAAGCGTTCCCCACAAGGTTCTCTGGATCTTGACGCAGTGGGATTGAAACCCGATATTTCGGTTCAAGACGTGCGGGGAAGCTTGGTTCACAAAGTTTCAAAACTACTGCAAACGGATGATTTGTTGATATTAACGACTGGGACTCATCCGGATAGGATGAGTTGGACAGCAGTGGGAATTGAGCCAGAAGCGATCGCTCGCAACCACAGAGAAACTTCCATGATTGTTGTCCACTTTCCGCGACAAGTTTAAAAACCGATGTTTCAGAGGCTTTTAGAGGATGTCAGAGAAGTGTCAAAAGTTGCTTTTATCCTCCCCAGCCCCCGATAAGAGAGCGCCACTACGCTAGAAAAAAGGCGGGAGAATCAACTCATGAGTCCTTCAATTCCTTGGGAGATTCAGGGGGATGTCTACCGTTTACGCCTCTCGATTAGGACTTTTCAGACATTCTCTCATAATTTACAACTTCAATCTGGGACAAGCTATTTAAACACACCTTCTTGTTCGTCCTCAAAGATATATTCATAGTCAAAAACTAAAGAGTTGAGATGTCGAATAATCGTAAAACCAAAATGAGTCACTAAATCTGTGGTGAAAGTAGCGATAACTAGCTGGATTAGCTTCTTATCGCTAACCACAGGTTTTTGTACAAAATAGTTACGTTTATCAAAAAAACGATTTTTAGAAGTAGGAACAACTATTGCATTAATTCGATGAGCGTGTTGAATCGGTTTAATATAAGTGTTTAAAAACTCTTCTTGATTAATTTGTATCTGATAGAGTCTTTCATGTTGCAGCCAGCTCATTTTAAACATCATTTTAATGAGTTCAAAACCCAAGATATAGTTAAACACGTTATTGCGTTCTTCGGTACTTAGAACCAGTCGTAAAGCTGATTCTAAGTATAATTCTGGTTGCCTACTTGCATCTTGAGCTGAATGGACATAAAACTGCCTAATATAACTTCTTAAAACTGATTCACTTAAGTCTAGTTGAATGTGAAATTGGGTTAAATAGTCTTGGACTCTTTGCTGAGTATTTTTATCTTGGAGTCTTTTCGTAACTAAGCCGGTTGCCGTATAATCATCCAGAAATTCGGCTTGCATTTCTGGAGTAGCCGCACACATTAGATGGCACAATGACAGCACATAACGGCGCTGACTCCAAGGCAAACTTTCCGCCCATTTTTTAGCTTCTGGAGGGAGTTTATCCAGAATACTTTCTGCTTCTCCAAGGTCAAACATCGCCATCATTTGAGAGATTTGTTCAGGCATAACTGGAAAGATTTAGAAGTAAGGATGCAAACCTAAACATCGAGAGATAAAACCGATAGAACAATTCTTAAGTTGAGTTAACAATTGAGCTTTAAAATTTATTTTCACCTGCTTATTTAGTTACCAGGAGTTCCTAAATCTCATCTCTTGTGCCAGGAGGCATCTCCTCCAACCCCTATCCAGCAAGGAAAGAGAAGTAATTCTCTGCCTTTGTTACAAAAGAAACAAGCTGGGAGTGAGGTTTTCCAGATGCAAGAGATGAGGCAATCAAACTTATTGATGCTGATGCAGCGTTCCAGAATCCAGTCCGGGCAGAGAAGTCGTATCCCTGGTTGTACGCCTTGTTGTTCATCAAGGCGGCAACACTAGTGCGTGCCCGTTCTCCAGCGCTGGTTCGTTCTCGAATTCACTGTTTCGTCATGGCTCGCAGCGATCGCACCAGAGAGATTTAGGATCGCCTCCCTCTTAGGATTCCCAGATCAAAAGCCTGACTAACACTCACACAGGCAAAAACACCCTCGATTCATTCCCCAATCGGTTGCTTCTTGAAGCAGACTGAGGCGATGAGAGCGATCGCGCACAAGCGTTAGTGGCGTCTGTTAGCCTGGTGTCGAACTGGCAATTTTTTTAATTGCCTCTACGTCAACATCAAATTTTTGGGTAATTTTTTCAATGACTTGGGATTCTGCTGGCGTCACTGTGCTATCTAGTTGGGAGATTGTATGGCACTGAGCTAATAGCGGCAACGCATAGTCCCGATTGAGTTGATCCAGCAGCGTATCTAAAGGCTGTTGTTGATTGATGTTATTCGCGATCGCTTCGAGAGATGCTGGGCTAAGTTTGGCAGCTTGTAACGAAGGTAAGATATCTTCCCAAGATTTGCCTGGATGACTCGCCACGATGATATGAACTAGAATCCGATCCATAATCGCTTGTTGCGCGATCGCAGTTTCTAAATACTTCTCGCTTGCTGCCTGAGACTCTACCAGCTTTTCCGTCGATGCCTCAGAATGCAGCTGTGCCTCATAAAAGCGACAAGCCGCATACCCCAGCGCATAGATCATCGTCGCATTCGCGCTAGCACCGATTGCCGCACCCGCCACTGGCGTCGCTTTTAACAAACCCAAACCCGCCTTAATTGCACGAGAACCGCCCAACGACAAACCAAAGATTCCCAGCACTTCACCCTTACGTGCGGGATCTTTCAAATCTAATCCATAAGCCGCCGCAATCTGATAAACCATCTCTGACTGCAATAGCGTTGTTGCTGCCAAATCAACCGTCAGCAACGCCAATGCTGCTCCCGGCAACAAGCTAGTCGCCAGTCCCATCCCGCCTCCATAAACCGCTTTCTCCATCATCAGACGATGGGCAATCTGATTCGGTTTTTCGTCGGGATACTTTTGCTGTAGCTTTTTAACATCAGCTTCAGCTTTTACCACATCAACTTGATTGATAATCCCCAGCAACCAATTCGTGGGTAACGCCTTCGTGACGTGCCGCAAAAATGTGTTGTCGCCCACAAAAGTTACTGCGCGCCCTGCGCCTTGTGTGGTTTGTTCGAGCAATTTTTGCGCTTGTTTTCCCGCCGCTTGGGCTACGCCAGTCGTCGTTGTCGCCACAGCTTTACCTGTCTGGAAGGCGGTGTTACCAACTGCCATGCCGACTCCGGCTACTGTTTTCGCCACTGCTTGCCCAGCAGTCGCAACTGAATCGAAGAACGATGGCTTCTTGACATCCGTGGACTGCGTTAAAGACTTTTCCGCATTGTCTGTTTTTGAGTCAGAAGTTGAAGAGTTTGCTTCTGTCTCTTTTTCAGACATTATTCCCGGTTTGTCATCCATTGTTTAATTCCTATTGCCCGGTAGCTTCCTTTTTGAGGATATCTCACTCAAATTCGATTCCGCCTGTATCGGGGGAAAGAAAAACCGTGAGCTTTCAACCAGATTTAAATCCTGAAAAGGATTTAAATCTGGTTGGGCAACGCGATCGCTTTCTATCTCCGCCTTCTATCGCTTTCTATCTCCGCCTTCTATCGCCTTCTATCGTCCTCAGCGGGTGCGAGGCAAATTGGCAGCAGGAGACACCTGCAAAATCCGGCTGTCTAGCTTGCGAACCACATCTCCTACCTGCACCGCTGGCTGTTTCCCATTGACATACATCACCGCTGTTAGCGCTCCTGTCGCATTGCGGCGAAAAGCAGCAATATCCATCCGCACAGGTTGCTGTTGGATCTTCAGAGCCAGCGTCATCCCACTAGAAGCATTCCCCAGGTTATTCAGTTCCGGCAGAGGTTTGTATTCCACAACTTCTAGTCCCTGGTATCCTTTGAGCCTCTGCCGCAGACGGCTCAACATCTGTTGTTGCTTCTGAGGATTCTGCATTTCTTGCAGACCCGCATCAAAATTAGCTTGTTCGGGCTGATTTGGCATATTTCCAGTGAAGCCCAAGACAACTTGGAAGTTCTCTGGATTAACGAAAGCAAAGAAGTTCTCCGGCTTCATGTTCGCTTGCGTTAGCTGTTGTCTGAGAACATCCAATTTTGAGGCAATCTCAACGGCTACATCCGGTGGGAGTTCCTGAAACCCAGCAGGCAAATCTTCTAAAGTCAGCTTCGCCTCAGACGACGCTGGTTGAGTAGTCGGTGCTGGGGAGGCGGCCGGGGAGACTTCTGAAGCTGGTGCGGATGGAGCGACTTTTGGTTCTGGGGCGGGTGTTTGGACAGGTGCTTCTTGGGCAACAATAAAGGGAGTTGCGAACGTAGATTGAAAAGAGCCACCAACCCAAAGAGCGCCGGTTAACAGGCTAAGTGTCAAAGTTACTTTTTTTAGCACAGGCTGAACTTTACGCTTATTTCAAAGAGAGCAGGCAAATTGATCGTCAATTACCAGGATAGGCGAACCACCACCGGAACTTATTGGGAATCCCCATCCAATGCTGACTCGCTTTCGCCGTAAAATCTTAAAATAAATTCAATTTTGCCCAGCCTGCTTCAATTTCATGTCCATCTAAGACCCCAGAATTACTATGCCCATCGGCTATCTTGCTCTTGTTCTCCATGCCCACCTCCCCTTCGTGCGGCATCCTGAAAGTGACTACGTTCTGGAAGAAGAGTGGCTGTTTGAAGCCATCACCGAAACCTACATTCCTCTGCTGCACGTATTTGAAGGGTTAAAGCGGGACGGCATCGACTTCAAGATCACCATGAGCATGACACCGCCTTTGGTGTCGATGCTGCGCGATCCGCTACTGCAAGAGCGCTACGATGACCACTTAGCGAAACTGGAAGAACTCGTTGAACTAGAAGTTGAGCATAACGCCAATAACGGTCATATTCGCTATCTCGCCGAACATTACGTTCAGGAATTTAGCGGGATTCGCCAAACGTGGGAACGCCATAACCGCGACTTGGTAACGGCATTTAAGCAATTTTTAGATAGTAACAACCTGGAGATCATCACCTGCGGCGCAACGCACGGCTATCTGCCGCTGATGAAGATGTATCCGCAGGCAGTCTGGGCACAAATTCAGGTTGCCGTAGAACACTACGAGCAAAACTTTGGGCGTCCTCCCAAAGGGATTTGGTTGCCGGAATGCGCCTACTATGAAGGGTTAGAGCGGATGCTCGCCGATGCGGGCTTGCGCTACTTCCTGACCGATGGACATGGCATTCTCTACGCCCGTCCCCGTCCCCGCTTTGGCTCTTATGCCCCCATCTTTACGGAAACCGGAGTTGCTGCCTTTGGTCGAGATCACGAGTCTTCTCAGCAGGTGTGGTCTTCGGAAGTAGGCTATCCTGGTGCGGCGGAATATCGGGAATTTTACAAAGATTTGGGCTGGGAAGCGGAATACGAGTACATCAAGCCCTACATCATGCCCAACGGTCAGCGGAAGAATACGGGCATCAAATATCACAAGATTACTGGGCGCGGTTTAGGGTTGGGCGATAAGCAACTTTATGACCCCTATTGGGCGAGAGAAAAGGCAGCTGAACACGCCGCCAACTTTACGTATAACCGAGAGCGGCAAGTTGAGCATTTGCACCACATTATGCAGCGTCCGCCAATCATCGTTTCGCCTTACGATGCGGAATTGTTTGGTCACTGGTGGTACGAAGGTCCTTGGTTTATCGATTATCTGTTCCGCAAGTCTTGGTATGACCAAGGCACGTATCGGATGACGCATTTGGCTGATTATTTACAAGAGAATCCTACGCAGCAAGTCTGCCGTCCTTCTCAGTCGAGTTGGGGTTATAAAGGGTTCCACGAGTATTGGCTGAATGAAACGAATGCATGGATTTATCCGCACTTGCATAAAGCAGCAGAGCGGATGATCGAGTTAGCGGGGCGGGAACCAGCGGATGAGCTGGAGTGGAAAGCGCTCAATCAAGCGGCGCGGGAAGTCTTGCTGGCACAATCTTCTGACTGGGCGTTTATTATGCGAACCGGAACGATGGTGCCTTATGCGGTGAGAAGAACGCGATCGCACTTGATGCGCTTCCACAAACTCTACGACGAGATCAAAGATGGCAAAATCGACAGCGGTTGGTTAGAAAAAGTCGAAGAAATTGACAACATCTTTCCCGAAATCAACTATCGCGCCTATCGACCCCTTTAAGTTAATTACCAGGGGCTGCCTACTAAGGTAAAGGCAGCCCAATAGTAGGGGTGCGATAGATTCAGGTTCTGAATTCCTGCCAATTCTGGGGGCAGGGATATCTCCCTGGTGGGAGTGTACAACTGACCATCTTGGAGGCGGATTTTCCCTTGCAACATCTCTATCTGAGCTTGCCTAAGCGCCTCTGCTTTAATCGGCGCAGTTTTCAGATGCCGATAAAACTCTGTCATCAGTCCCAAGGTTCCTTCATCGCTGACAGACCACAAACTGGCGACAGAGGACTTAGCTCCAGATTGAACAGCTAACCCCGCAAAGCCTAATTCTGCTTGTTTATCACCGAGAGCAGTTCTACAAGCACTCAGCACTAACAGTTCCACGGGTGGAGCGTTCCACTGTAATTGCCGCATCTTATCCAGTGTTAGTTTCGAGTCCCATAATTGAACGTAGGAGTTGTTCGGGTCTCCCGGCTCAAAGAAGGCATGGGTTGCCAGGTGAATAATTTTATAGGGTTCGGAGGCGCGTTGCGATTGCAGATTCTTCAGGGTGAATTGTTGGTTTAAAAAGGATTTACCCTGCCAGAGCTTTTGCGCGATCGCAGATAATTCCACTGGCACCGCAGGTAAGGGAGTTTGCTCCTTAAATGTTGACGCACCCATTGCTAGAACTTGCGAATTCTTCAGAGAGACATAGAGGGTATCGGTCAGTTTGAAGGCAGGAATGCGCCCAATACTATACTTTTCCACCAAAAACTTTTGCCCATCATGGAAAGCTGCCAGAGGGATAGTACGCAGACCAGCACCCACACAAAAGATGAGCGTGTCTATCTTATTTGTTTTTAAATCTGCCTCCAGTGGCGCAACAATCCAGCGATATAACTGTTGCGCGGCTGGCAGATAGCGGGAGCTATTCCGATGCCTGGGATCTACGATATCTTCTCTAAACTTTGCCGCTTCTTTGAGCAGAACTTCACTCTTCGCTTCTGGAATCCGTTTGTGAATGAGTTGATTCCCCGGAGTAATCAACACTAGTTCTAGTTGTTTTGCTCTAGGAACTACATAAATTAACGCTGGCTTTTTACCCGTTTGAACCGCGATTTTGCCTAGAGTATCGGCGACATCCTTGGCTGTAATTGATTCGTCAGAGAAATTTATCCGAAAGTAATCTTCATATTGTTTCTCCCAGGTTTGCTCAATTTTCGGCACTATCTCCGTCAAATTTCCTCGATCGAAAGCGTTGTCTAATGGGGTGGGGGTAGCAGCTTGTGCTAGAAGAATCTTCCCTTTCCCACCAGAGAGGGTAGCAGTAATATCAGGTGTTGGGATGATTGCTTGTGCCTGCACCCGTTCTGTGCTAATTCCCGCTAGGTGCAGTACTACTAGCAATAAGCTAACACTACTCACGAGTGATTTCATAGCGACCTCGGTAATTTTAAGATGGCTGGAAGAGATTGAGGTTAAGCGATGCACTTCACTAATAGATAGTGTTAGCGCATATTTCTTCGAGTAACAGCAAAGGCAGCCAAAGTTCTGCCATGTGCAAGCATTTCAATGGTAAAAATTTACATACAACTCCTCTATCCTCTCTTTAAGCAGGGGAAGGGAAATTTTTCCCTCGCCGTATCTCCCTGTATCCCCTCGTTTTTCGCAGAGAAGATAAGGAATATAGCAACATCCCAGGTGTGTAGATACCACTGTAGGGACATGGCATTGCCGTGTCCCTACGGACATTTTATTCACGAGGGTTGGGCGGGGTTCCGGACTCCTTTAAAGGGAAGTAGGGACACAGTAAACTGTTTGGAACTGGGTTTGGAACGGGGGGCATGACAATGTCCTGTCCCTACTTCATTCCAGACTGAGCTTAAAAGAAAACCGTATAGATTAAGAATCTATCGCCGAACAATTTGATGCAATTGTTCCACTTCATCTAAAATTTTATCCATTCCGGATTCGGCAATGCCTTTGACGTAGTTAATTTTGATTTCTTCTAACATATCTATAAGTAAAGATTCGAGTTCCTGAAGATTGTGTTTTTTCTGCAATTCCCCCTCTAATGCCTTTCCAAAGCTATCAATTAACCGAGTTGTTAATTCTGTCCCAACTGGATCTTCAACCGCTTTTAGCGCGTTGCTGTAAGCAGTTTGAGATAAATTTTTAGCAAAACTTTCACTAATTTGGCTAGGTAAACGACTCAAACCCGGAACATTTTGGAATTGTTGGAAAACCGGAAGTTGCTTGAGAGTGCTTTCCAGGCTGTGATGCACTAAAGCTTCTAAATCAGGCTGAATTTGGGGGAGAACATTATGAACACTGACGTTAATCAGGCGAGTTGCGATCGCTTGCACTTCATTGGTGTTATTGATATTGATGTAGGGGCGGTGATTTCCCGGATGAAACAGCCTGCGTGCGAGATCGCCGCGTTGAATGGCTCCTTGCATTTGATTGATTACCTGTATGCCCATAATTTCAGTCAATTCTTCCGCGAAATTAGCCACAAAATCATGATTGATTTGCTGCCGGACAGGTTCAAGATTTAGTAACTCAGATTGATAGAGGCGAACCGTTACCGGAATGACTCGTAACCACCGCCACAAGGGTAGCAGCAAAAACAGGTCATACCATCGCCGCAGCATTCCTTGTAGCCAGCTAAAGTCAGGATATTGACGACTGATATAGAAAGTGCGAACCAAAAATTCTAGAGCGAATAAAATTGTAAATGGTAAGTCAAGCAACCAGAATTCATCAAAAAATTTCCCATTAATTCCCAGACTGCGATAGTAGTTACTCTGGATCAAGGGGCGAGTTTCTGTATTAAAAAAGGTGAGTTCTTGCTGCCAACCGGCTTGGGAAAGATAAGGTTGACTCCAAAATTCATTAAAAGCTTGATGGGCAGATTCTTTCCCCACGCGATCGCGCACTTGATTCTTAATTTTTTCTAAAGAACCGCTTTTCTTTGCCAGCGCAAACGGATTATCCTCAATCATTTCATTACTACGGCTACGCAAGTCCTGTAGCAAGCTTTCTACCTCTGCTGACTCTAGCCCAGTCTGCATCACTTGCTGTTCCAGTTCGTTTACCCGATTGAGATAAGCCTGTGTTTCTCGATGCGGTTCAATTCCTTTAATGGGATCGTACACCTGAATCAGGCTAGGAATTTCCCGAAGGTAGAAATCTCGCCAGGGTATATAACTTAGGTCAAACAACACTAAAGCGAAGTTGATCGTGGCAATGATTGCCATCAATCTATCAAACCATCGGTGGCGGCGGACTGGAGGCTTTCTAATCGCGAGTGTTGATTGCATAAGTCTGTACAGTGAGTCTATTCCTTAAAAAAGTATGGAATTCTCTGGAAAAACTCGCAATCTATACTAGGAAAGTTGACGGATGGGTAATACTTTGGCTGCAATCAGGCAAGAGGAATCCAGTTCATAAGGCTTTATTATACTTATAATTCCTCATAAATCCGGGATGATTGAGGGGTTAGGGAAAACCTCAAGCATCGTGTTAAAAAAGAGTATTGTTATGATTCAGTGATAGTGTACGAAAAAGGCTGTTTGCCTGAAAGGGGATGCCACAATGATGCTGTTTTTGGTTGTTCCAGTTTTCGATACAGCCAAATTTAGCATCTATGACGAGGTGGGAGTGACGATTATCACAAATCCGGACAACGATTGTCACATTTGAACACCTCTTTCATCACAAGACTTGATTAATCAATCGCTAAGATTGGATACATCCGCAATTTTTTAGTCAAACTTCAGTCAGATATCGGTGAGGAGAAAGCCATGAAAATTATCTTAACAATTCGGTGGTTAGTTCAAATAATTGTTTTGCAATTTATTACTCTTAGCGTGGCATCCATACTGCTGCTTTGGTTTGCCAGATCCGGTTGGTAAGCGGTATCCTGCTTTAACTCTGTCAGCGAGTCTAGAATGGGCTTAGTAACGATTTCCTTTTGCCAAATATGGGCACCACTCTAGGCACACTTTTAGTTTTCTTTTTCGTTCTAGCAGCTTCTGGACTTAAACTAGACCGAGAATACGAACGCGGCGTCATCTTTCGACTGGGTAGAACAAAGGGCGTTATGGGGCCGGGGATGTATTGGATTATTCCCTGGATCGATCAGAAAATGCAGATCGATGTCCGCACCAAAACGGTGAATATTGAACCCCAAGAAACTGTTACGGCGGACAGCGTGACGATTAAAGTGAATGCTGTTCTTTATTACCGAATTCTTGACCCCTCAAAGGCTATTAATCGGGTTGAAGATTACAATATGGCGGTTTACCAAATCGCTTTGACAACTTTACGCAATGTGGTAGGTCAAAATATCCTGGATGATGTCTTACAAAGCCGGGATAAAATTAACACCAAAGTCCAAGAAATTGTCGATGAAATCACAGAACCTTGGGGGATTGTGATTGAACGGGTGGAAATGAAAGACGTAGAAATTCCCCTGGCGATGCAGCGGGCCATGGCAAAAGAAGCGGAAGCAATTCGAGAAAAACGAGCCAGACTCATTAAAGCGGCGGCGGAACAGGAAGCCTCGATTAAGTTAGCAGAAGCTTCGCAAATGATTATGAAGAACCCTGCTGTATTGGAGTTGCGGCGTCTACAAATGCTGACAGAAATTGGTGCGGAAAATAACACGACGACGGTGATTATGATGCCGTCTGATATCATTCAAGCAGCAAAGAATTTGACCACTGGAATCTCGAATGGCAATCAAGCCGAGGTACGTCCTTTTCAACCAGAGGTAATTTTCACCGAGAAGCCAGTTCCGGATGACGCCCTCTAAGCCCTGTCATTAGCTGCAAAGCAAAGGTCTTAACGGGACGAATTCGTCGCAGCATCCATAAACCTAAGCGGCGAATTGCTACGACTGGCAACCAATTATTAGAAAACATCCGATCGAGGAAATCGGTAAAACCTAAAATGGTCAGGTTTTCTTGTTTACGCCAGCGTTCGTAGCGTTTAAGTACCTGTATATCACCGATATCTTCCCCTAAATTATGGGCGGATTTTAAAACTTGGGCGATCGCTGCTGCATCCCGAATCCCCAAATTCATGCCTTGTCCTGCTACCGGATGGCAACAATGGGCAGCATCGCCAATCAGGGCGAGTCGGGGAAGGGTGTAGCGATCGCTTTGCATCAATTGCACTGGGAAAACATAGCGATCGCCTTCTAGTTCCAAACGCCCCAACAGTCCAGCCGTGCGGCGTTCCAGTTCCGCCAAAAACTCTTTTTCGTCTATTTCTTTTAAAGCTTTCGCTTCTGTATGCGGGGCAGTCCAAACAACCTGACAGCGGTTCCCCGGTAGCGGCAGAACCCCCATCGGGCCACTCGGCCAAAAGCTTTCGTAGGCGATATTCTGGTGGGGTTTTTCTGGTTTAATCGTTGCGACCACACAGGATTGCCAGTAATGCCATCCTTGGGTGCGGATACCAGCAGCTTGGCGGATAGGCGATCGCGCCCCATCCGCTGCTACCAGCAAGCGCGTTCTAATTTTGGCTGTTTGCTTCCCCTCATCGCCCCCACTTTTTAAGGGGGGGATCTCCGAGGTTTGAGAGGATTGAATCCCCTCATCGCCCCCACTTTTTAAGGGGGGGTTGGGGGGGATCTCCAAGGCTTGAGAAGATTGAATTTTAGAGTGGGGAATCTCCCCTCTGACGACAATTTCGATCTCTACCGCGTCAGCTTGATAGTCGGCACTCACCACTTCCGCTGGACACAACCAAGACACATTCGGGCAATCTCTCAAGCTATCCTGCAAAGCCGTCAGCAACACCCGATGTTCCGCCCCATACCCTAGCCTTTCTGTGCCTAAATCTTGGGGAGAAAATTGTACAATGCCAGGATAATCGGCGTCAGATAAGCGAATTTGTTGAAATGCATTGATTTGAGGCAGTATTTTATCCCAAACACCCATACCCTCGAAAATGCGCCCCGACATGAGGGAGATGGCATAAGCGCGTCCGATGGCAACAGCAGCAGACTGGGGCGATCTCTCAATTAACGCTATCCGCAGCCCAGAATCCTTTAAGGCACAAGCGAGAGTTGCCCCAATGATTCCACCGCCCACAATCGCTAAGTCGTAGTCAAAGCCTTGCTGGGCTGCCGATGTCTGCGGCGACGAAATTGTTTGAACGGTCTGTTCCAGCGCCATTGTTAACAAAATTAGTCAAAACAATAAGAATATTTACTATTGTGACGCGAACAGCTGGAGCAATCAAGTTGAGCAAGCGCGATGTCTAGTAAAGAATTGCATGGCGCTCTACGGGCGCGGGCATGATATTACCCCGCCTACATTCGCTCGCCAACCTCCTGCTATCGGGAGGAAGAATTGCAGAGGCAAAGCATAGCCAGTCACAAGCCACTCACAGGTCAGTTACAGAGTGCTTCTGCTGCTTTTTTCTGGGATGGGTGTCAGCTTTGAAGAAAAGATGAGATAACTTTCTAATTGTTGAACCGGCAATTGATTTCTGCCAAACTGCACTAGGAGCTATCATCGCCCTATCAAAGTTTTGTGGAGAGATTGAGTGCGGTTAATTCTGTACAGCAAGCCGGGTTGTCACTTGTGCGAGGGGTTACAAGAAAAACTCGAACAGGTTTCAAACCCCCCCATCGAACTGGAAATCCGGGATATCACGACCCGCGAAGATTGGTTTCAAGCCTATCAATATGAAATTCCCGTCCTGTTTAGGGTTCGATCGCAGCGTACAGATCGAGTAGAAGAACCGTTGCCCCGTCCTTCGCCCCGCGCTACGGTGCAACAGTTGGAGCAAATGTTACAGAAATATTTGCTGGTAAAGGATAAAGAATAAGCGCGAGTCGTTATGAGTCTAAAATCCGCGTGCTAAACGATACCAATGACTCATGACTGACTCATAACCAATGACCCATGACTCATGACGATTGTGAGGAGTTACTAAAGATGAAATTGCGAGAGTTATTAGCAACCATTCCCCAGATTGAGCAACCCTCTAGTCAGACTGCCCTGGAATTAGAAGTTAAAGGCTTAACGACAAATTCCCATGCTTGTCAACCGGGAGATTTGTTTATCGGAATGCCCGGAACGCGAGTGGATGGAGGAGAGTTTTGGGAAGGAGCGATCGCATCTGGTGCAGTCGCCGCCCTGATTTCTTCTCAAGCTGCCCAGAAACAGCCTCCCAAAGGGGAAGACGCCTGCGTAATCCCAGTTGCAGACATGACTCAAGCTTGTGCCCAAGTCGCTGCTGCCTTTTATGGCTACCCCGCACAACAGCTAAAACTGATTGGTGTCACCGGCACGAATGGCAAAACGACAACAACTCATTTAATCGAATTTTTCCTAACTCGGAGCCAGTTACCAACGGCTTTATTTGGGACGCTGTATGCCCGTTGGGCTGGCTTTACACAAACTGCTGCCCACACGACGCCTTTTGCGGTCGAACTGCAAAAACAACTGGCAGAAGCGATCGCAGCCGGATCTCAGATGGGTGTGATGGAAGTGAGTTCTCACGCTTTGGCGCAAGGTCGGATTTTGGGTTGTCCGTTCTCGGTTGCGGTGTTCACCAATCTCACCCAGGATCATCTAGACTTCCACTCGGACATGGAAGATTACTTCAAGGCAAAAGCTTTGCTGTTTAGCCCTGAGTATCTTAAGGGGCGGGCGGTGATTAATTCCGATGACTCCTACGGACAGCGGTTGATCGAGGGGTTAAATCCAGACCAAGTGTGGCGCTACAGCGTCAACGATACAACTGCCGATTTGTGGATGAGCGACCTGAGTTATGAGCCAACGGGAGTCAGCGGGGTAATGCATACCCCTAAAGGGGACGTGGCTTTCCGTTCGCCCCTGGTCGGGCAGTACAATCTGGAAAATTTACTTGCCGCTGTGGGAGCAGTATTGGATTTGGGAGTAGATTTGGAGTTAATTGCGGCGGCGCTGCCCGAATTTTTGGGAGTACCAGGACGGATGGAACGAGTGCAAATTAGTTCCCAGCAAGAGATTAGCGTTATTGTCGATTATGCTCACACGCCGGACAGTTTGGAGAATTTGCTAAAAGCGGCGCGTCCGTTTATTCCCGGTAAGATGATCTGCGTTTTTGGTTGTGGAGGCGATCGCGATCGCACCAAACGTCCGCAAATGGGTCAAATTGCCGCGCAGTTAGCAGACAAAGCTGTTGTTACCTCCGACAATCCCCGCACGGAAGATCCAGAACGGATTTTGCAAGATATTGTTGCCGGGATACCAACCACGACTCAACCAGTCGTGGTGATTAGCGATCGCGCGACTGCCATTCACACCGCTATTTTAGAAGCCCAGCCGGGTGATGGCGTCCTCATCGCGGGTAAAGGTCATGAAGACTACCAAATCTTAGGAACGGAAAAAATCCACTTTGACGATCGAGAACAAGCACGGGATGCCTTATTAAAGCGGATGCCTTAGTTGAAGCAGTTATAGATTTTAGAGTGGAGCAGTTAACTTGTAACTAGGCGGATCGGCGCAATTCAATCTAACTTGTTGTCTGAGAGTGTCTGAGAAATGGGGATGGATAACCGGGAAACGATGCAAGAGACACTAGGTAGATAGGAGGTATCTTGTTTCTCTCAATCCGTGCTTCGCACCGCTGTGCTGCTACCAACACTTGCGAAGGAGTCCCCAGTCAAGACTCTTCAAGCACCAGCAAAGTTGATTTTCACCTGTCTGTTTAGAAATCAGTGCATTTTCAGTGCATTTAACAAGTCACCTTTTCATCCAAAACCAACATCTAAAATCATAAAATCTTATGGATTCATCCCTTTATCAACTGGCTCTGCGTGTAGAGCCAGCGCCTCAGCCGCTTGCAGTGAGTCCAAACACCCTCAAGTCCTTGTTATGGGCGCTGATGGATGTACTGATTGACCAACAACTGCCAGCTAAACTCTGGGTAAAGCTACCACCTGGGGAAGGCTGGCAGGCGCAGATAGAACAATATCAGGCACGGGCACAGGTTGGGCATACGATTTATGTCTGTAACGGCAAAGAGGGACGGGAGCAGGAGAAAGTAGAAGAAGGGGAAAGTGAGAGCCGGGGAGAGTTAGAGAATTCCTCTTATCCGCTTACCCGATCCTCAAAGCTCTCCGCTACCGCCTCGCAGATTATTCCAGTTCAGCTGAAGCCGGAAAGCGCAATTTCCAGGGAATATTTTTTGTTAGTGCTATCCGAAAACTTTTGTGGCTTAATTTTGGCTCATCGACCCCGCAGCGCCAAGCCAGCCGCCCAAGCAACCTCAAAGGATTTGGATCAAATCAAAAATTTAGGCTCAAAAGAGTTTCTTGCTTCTCAGTACCGGAATAAGAGCGCCCTAGGCAATCCTTACGGGGCACAGTCCGGCGTTAGCGAAAGCGTTTTGGCTTTGCAAAAGCAAATGGCTACAGCAGCTACAGAGGACAAGAGAGGACGACCGCTGCTGACAGTTTGTGCTTTCGACAAGCTAGTAATTCAGGAGGTTTTGCAGGGAATTCGACCCGCGATCGCGACCACTGAAGAGACGATTCTCAGCAACTGGGACAAGCTATTTACCTTACCCCAATCACCTGATTCAGTA
This sequence comes from Coleofasciculus sp. FACHB-1120, assembly GCF_014698845.1. Lineage (NCBI taxonomy): Bacteria > Bacillati > Cyanobacteriota > Cyanophyceae > Coleofasciculales > Coleofasciculaceae > Coleofasciculus > Coleofasciculus sp. FACHB-1120. The sequence continues at coordinate 23,646 of NZ_JACJTV010000017.1, forward strand.
CAAAATCGAGCGATCGCATCCATCCTGACTCAGTTACTGGTAAAACAAGTCCAGCAGCAAGAAGAAATCGGGCGGGGTGCTGCCGCTAATCAGGCATCAACAACAGAAATCGCCGAACTCCAGCGGCAAAATCAAGCTTTGCTGGATGAAGTGCGCTTTAAAGATGAACTACTAAGTAATGCGCTGTTAGAGCTGCGGACGCCCCTAACCAACATGAAAACTGCGCTGACGCTGCTAGAGTCGGCACAACTCAAACCCACCCAGCGCCATCGCTACCTGCATTTGCTACATACACAGTGCGATCGCCAGGTTTCTTTGATTAGTGGTTTGATGGAGCTAGTCCAGCTAGATCGGGCAACAACACCCACGACTTTGCATCCGGTGCAGTTAGCAGATATTGTGCCTGGAGTTGTCAGCACCTATCAAGCGATCGCTCAAGAAAAAGGCATCCAACTCGGCTATACAGTCAGTCCTGACCTTCCTATCGTCTCCTGCTTAGAGGCATGGCTGCGACAAATTATCATCAATTTGCTACACAACAGCATTAAATTCACTCCCACTGGCGGTCAGGTGGTAGTACGCACCAAGCAACAAGGCGATTACGTACAGTTGGAATTCCGCGATACCGGCATCGGCATTGCCCCGAACGAATTGCCCAAGATTTTTGACCGTTTTTATCGCGGACGCCTAGCACCGGGCGAAGAAGTTTTCGGTGCCGGGTTAGGTTTAACCATTGTCCAGCAACTTCTCCTGCGTTGCGCTGGCTCTATTTCTGTCACCAGTAAATTGGGTCAGGGTTCTACTTTCAAAGTGTTGTTACCCGTTCACCATTCGACATCTGTTCAGCCCTAATTTAGGTATCTGAATACCATTTCACGGGATGTCTGCTATAGATCCATCTATACCATTTCTCAGCTGGCTGGAATATATTGCGGTTCTAACGGTAGGGGATTTTTGATTGCCATGCCCCTACAGATGTATCGCACCCCACCCTTGAATGGTGATAAATGCCTATGTTTCCACCGACTCAAAGGTAATTGACATCGCTGCCAAGTCTTGAGTATCGACACGATTCATTACCCCCAGCCCCCGAACCTCTGCCTTCTCACCGCCAGAGCTATTTCCAGCGCCTCGGTTAAAGTCTTCTAGCAAACCGTCGATTAACTTGGTTGGTTCCTCACCCAGCGTCATTGGCAACCCTGATGCTTGCCCTCGTACCCTCGCCACTTCCTGCAATGCCTTGAGCGCTTGCTTAAGAGGAGTGGCACTGGCTATGATCAGAACCTCTACCATGCCGACGGGTTTTGCGACTTTAAATCTGAACTTATCTCTTCCCGGTTGCGGGATTTGTAGCGTTTCTCCGGCTTTTACTAGAGTCGTATTCTCTTCCACCGTCCAGGTATTCGGAAAAATGATCGTCATTTCTCCTTCAGGATCGATTACCAAAACGGATACGTGAAGATCCCGATTTTCTTGGTTCGTCACCATAAACTGAAGCGGCGTTCCCAAGGGGAGTTTTAAGTTGTCGGAACGCAATCGATCGCGGCTGAGGTTTGAGTTTTGAGTTGAAGAATTGCTGCTGTTTTGTGCGCCGCGAACCGGGAAAGTTATTGCAATTGTCTCCCCTTCTGCTCTTTTCATGGAAGCCACCACATTCAGCCGAGAGGAACCGGGATTGAGTATCATCTTGGCAATGTGAGCTGCTAGCAGTGACTTAAATTTCGGGGTGAGACGGGCGATCGCCGCTTCTATCGATTCACCAGATGCACCAAAAGAGCCAGGAATTTGTTCTAGTGCTGGAGTGAATAAGCCGACACTGCCCATATCGGGCACAGAGGTTAAATTAGGAGCCTCTCCATTTTGCTGAAATTGACGATTCTCCTGGGTGATGCGACCTAAGAGGTAGGCGACATATTCTTCCTGTTGTACAGGCAAGACATTGAGGCGCACAATTGCCTTAAGCGCTTGTTCTGCCTTGGCTGTGTCGTTACCCAGCGATGGATCTAGACCAATCGGTAAGGTCATATCGCTGGGAATCCCGCGCATTCTCTCTTGCAGCAATGTTCCCAGTTGCGGGGGCGAGGAAACCCCGCCCCTCTCTGTATTTAGGAGTTTGCCTCGTGCCGTTAATCCTTTGCGCGAGTTCGCTTCCAACTGTACCAATCCCTGCTCCTTGCCTTGAGCGTCTATCACTGTCAAAATGGCACCTCGATCAAAAGCCGGGATACTTTGGGAATTGACACCTCCCAACCACAACTGCACTCCATCTCCCTCAACTTTGGTGATTACCGCTTCCGCCGGGAGAGTCTGTTGGTTCAGGAAGTAAGCGGGTTCCTGTTCGTTGCTTTTTTGCTTAGCTTCATATTCTGGAATTTGACCCGTAGAAGAAATCTGATTAGTGGTACGGGCAATATTTGCGATCGCACTCGCCACGGGTTCATCCCCGGTTTGCTGCCAAAGATACTGCGTCATCACATAAGTAAACGCCCCCGCCGCAAAGCCGTTGAAGCGCTGATCCGCCGCCAGTTGCTTGCGATCGGCGGCAGCAATGACGATCCCTTTGGCAACTCCTGCCCTGCGTGCCTGAATATACTCATCCGGTGATAGATTCAACCGCGATAGCAATTGACGTTGATATTCTTTCTCCACTGGGCTGACTTTAACTTGCACGCCACCATCCAGCGCCCTGACGTTCAAATTCCCCCGTTTTCCGCCCCCAGCATGACAACTATCTAGAACCATTGTCAGGTTTTCTGTTTTTACCGCTGACGCCAGCAAAAACAGCGTGTGTCCTGTGATATCGGATGCAATACCCCCACGGCGACGGGCAACCAAAGGTAGAGAGTTATCGGCAGGGACAATGGTACTGTTTAAACAACTTTCGCTCAGTTTTAAGACCACTTCATCGCATTCTGGGCTGTCATCTACCCGCGAACCGTGCCCGGAGAAGTGAAACACCACAACATCTCCCGGCTTCGCTTGCCCAATCAGATATTCGTCAAATGCACCCAAGATACCTTCACGAGTGGCTTGGGCATCTGTCAGGATATGGACATCGTTCTTGTTGAAGCCAAAGCGGTGAATCAGCAGATGTTGCTGCATTTCCACGTCGGTAATGCAACCCGCTAAGCGATCGCTACTATTTTGATAAGCGTTAATTCCCACCAGCAGCGCCAGTTTGCGGGGTGTGCTTTGCGCGAGGACTTTGCCATAGCGATCGCCCTTTCGCATCACATCCAGATGGCTTAAACCCAAAGTTGCCAGCGTCGATCCGGCAAATTGCAAAAACTGACGGCGCTTGATGTGAGACATCATCAATGTTTCCTCAAGTGGTGCAGGATGAAAGGTGGAGATTAGGGAAATCTTGTGTTTAACGAGCTATGTTGACGACGGCACAGATTAGTGACATGGTTAACTGTGTTCTATTTATATAGGAAGTCGTTAACGATGCGCTGCGCTATTTCGAGTCGTGCTGGTCAAGTTTTGGCAAACGGAAATTTTATCATTCAAAAAGATGAAAATGGTGAACTAAGGTTAGATTTCCGCACAGATGGCGGCAAAATCCTCCAAGGAGGAATCATCGAGCCGGATGGCGACTTGACCTCAGCCAGTAAAGTTCTCTATCGCCAGTTTTTTGAAGCTTGGGGAGTCAGCGATCTCGCACTGACCGCTATGCCTAAGTTCTAGCGTCAACTTTTGGTGAATCCTTATTTTATTTGTCAGGTTGGTAATGGCTAATAAAGAATGGGTAGAAGGATGAAAACAACCAATTATCCATTACCGACAAATCATCAAAGAAGTAACTAGCTAGATTCGATTTCACTTATTTATCCTAGTTTTTGTGGGAAATCTTTGTAATTAACTAAAAATAAATTTCCGAACAAATACTTTTCAAACACTCAGTTGAATATTGCCTTATTCAGCTTCGCCAATCAAAGTAAATGCCGCCCACTGCACGGGATCTGAATATTGTTGCTGTTTCATTGTCGTCAGCATCGCATTTCGCAATGCTGTAGCTTTATCAGCGTTTTGCTGAAGATTTTTATAAAATTCCGTCATCAGAAAAGCAGTGGAGTTATCCGGGACTTGCCACAGGGAGACAACTACGCTAGGCACCCCAGCGGAAATTAAAGAACGAGATAAACCGATGACACCATCCCCAGTGATACGTCCTCGCCCGGTGTCGCAAGCACTCAGAACCACTAATTCAGCATTCAATTTTAGATTAAGGATTTCTTCAGCCGTGAGCAACCCGTCGTCGTTGTTAGATGGAGCGAGAGCGATCGCGCTTCCCAATCCTCGGTAATCATCTAATAAACCATGAGTGGCTAGATGAATGATTCTCGCTTTAGGCAATGCTTGCGCGATCGCTACTTTAGTCGCTTTGCTACCAGTAATCGCTTGAGTTTTGAGTAGTTTAGCAATATCTTTTGCTTCCTGTTCCGCCCACGGCAAATTAGATAACGGTTGCGCTGATTCTCCAGGGTTCAGCACCACTTTGGGCATTGTCGGATTGCCCACTACCAATGCCCCTTGTAGAGATGCGATTGATTGCTTCTCTACACGTTGCCTTTGCTGATGGGTTAAATCCAGCACTTGAATTGAAGGAGCCGTGAGAATAGTATGTTTTTCAATCAGGTATTTGCCATTGGCATCTTGGAGAGCTGGGAAGGGAACTAGGAATAGTTCTGTTTGAGGGATAAAAATTACACGAGCATCTGGATCATCTGGCAGCTCTTTGGCGATGGGTTCAATTAGCAGTTGATGCAGCTGCTGTAGCCGTTTAGTCGGGTTTGCTTCCTCTATTAGCGCTACTTGAATGCCACCCCGTCCCCTTACGCCCATAGATTGGCGGGTGTTGACAACAAGGTTTTTTAGAGAAAAATTCTCTTTTTGCCACAAGGGTTTGAGGTCGCTGCGACGAAATGCCACTTCACCTGTGGGTTTGATAATCCAAATATAAAGTTCTGATTCCTTGGTTTGTTGTTTACCTTGAACTTTGAAGTAATCGTAAATAATCGAATATTGAACGAGGGTGGAATTTTGAGTTTTGGCAATTTGTTGAATCTGTGAAATCGTCGGTTGTAGATACTTTGCCGGTAACGTCTCTACATTCGGGGATAATCGCCTCGATAGCAACTCCACAAACGCCCGTGCCCGACCTCGCTCGGCAATTTCCAGCGCTGCATCAGTTTTATTCTGAGCAATGAGGACTTGTTGTAAAGTACGGTAGGTGCGAGCTTGTTCCTCGAAAATTGAAACTTTATTGGCATCATCGCTGCTTAATCTTTCTCGGAGAGATTCCAAAACTTCAATTCCATCAATTAGAGTTTTCTCTGCTACCGCGAGATTGCCAGATTTGTAGAGAGTAACTCCTAGATTGTTCAGAGCCAGCCCCTCACCTTGGCGGTCTTTAATCTCCCGCGCGATCGCCAACAACTGCTGTGTGTACTCAATTGCCCGTGGAAAGTCCCCCAGAGCAAAGTAAGCTCCTCCCAGATTTCCCAGAGCTTTCCCCTCACTTTGGCGGTCTTTAATCTCCCGTGCGATCCTCAACCACTGCTGTTGGTACTCAATCGCCTTGGCATAGTCCCTTAGGGAATCGTAAGCAAGTCCCAGATTTCCCAGAGCTGCTCCTTCGCTTTGGCGGTCTTTAATCTCCCGTGCAATCGTCAACCACTGCTGTTGGTACTCAATCGCCTTGGCATAGTCCCCCAGGGAACGATAAGCAAGTCCCAGAATTCCCAGAGCTGCTCCCTCGCCTTTACGGTCTTTAATCTCCCGCGCGATCGCCAACAACTGCTGTGTGTACTCAATTGCCCGTGGAAAGTCCCCCAGAGCAAAGTAAGCTCCTCCCAGATTTCCCAGAGCTGCTCCCTCGCCTTTACGGTCTTTAATCTCCCGCTCGATCGCCAACGACTGCTGTGTGTACTCAATCGCCTTGGCATAGTCTCCCAGGGAACGGTAAGCAAGCCCCAGATTTCCCAAAGCCTTCCCCTCACTTTGACGGTCTTTAATCTCCCGCGCGATCGCCAACCACTGCTGGGAGTACTCAATCGCCTTGGCATAGTCGCCTAGGGAATAGTAAGCAACGCCCAGATTTCCCAGAGCCTTCCCCTCATTTTGGCGGTCTTTAATCTCTCGATAGATAATCAGTGCCTGTTGCCAAGACTGTAATGCCGCCTCAAATTGACTGGTTTGATGCTGCTGAATCCCTTGGTCTAGCAGTCGGTCGGCTTCCGCTTTCCGGTCAGCTTGGGTTTGAGCTAATACCCGTGGCGTTCTTAGTGCTGGAAAATTGGTAGCCAAAGGCGTCGAGACAGTGGCAACAAGAGTGATGAAGGCGATTAGGCTGATTCTACGAGAATGCATAGCTGGCTAGGTAGATGAATTGCGTTGTCAAATAGCTGGGATGAAGATAGGCACAGAGGCGCTGTCTCTACGGTTCGCCGATGAGAATGAAAGCCGCCCAGTTTATTGGGTTGGGGTGTTGTTTCATCGTCGCTAGCATGGCGCTTCGCAGTGCAGCAGCTTTATCGGGATTCGATTGAAGATTTTTATAAAACTCGGTCATCAGGAAGGCAGTCTGCTCATCCGGCATAGACCCTAGGGGGGCAATGACGCTAGGAACTCCCGCTGCCATAAAAGAGCGCGTTAGCCCAATCACGCCATCCTCGGTAATTCGACCCAAACCTGCATCACAGGCGCTCAGGACAACTAGCTCGGCGTTTAGCTTCAGATTCAAGATTTCTTCTGCTGTCAGCAACCCATCATCGGTATTAGAGGGAGCGAGAGCGATCGCATTTCTCAATGCCTCCTCCTCATCGATTAACCCAGTGGTTGCGAGATGAATAATTCGCGCTTGGGGCATTTGCTGCACAATCGCGGTCTCAGTTGCTGCGTCGCCGATAAGTGCTTGAGTATTGAAGAGATTAGCGATCGCGTTTGCTTCCTGTTCCGCTCCGGGCAGTTGCTGTAACAACACCGGCTTTTGTCCTATCTTGGGAGGAACGCTGGGCATCGTCGGATTCCCCACAACCAGCACATTCTTGGCGGTTCCTTGGATTCGCTGCCGTTGCTTGGCAAGTAAATCCAGTGCTTGAATCGAGGGAGCGGTGAAAATTGCGTGTCGCTCGATTAGGTATTTGCCTTGTTTATCTTGCAGCGCTGCGAAGGGAAGCAGAAACAGGGATTTTTGCGGGATAAAGGCGACACGAGCGTTCGCAGCTTTTGGCAACAATTCCGCAATCGGCTCAATGAGCAGCTGATGAAGTTGTTGTAACTGTTTACTTGGGCGATTGTCCTGTTTTGTCGTCACGAAGATGCCACTCTTATTTGCAGCACTCCCGAACCCCATCGCCGCACGGCTACTACTCACCAAATCTGAGAGGGAGGTATTTTGCTTCTGCCACAACGGTCTCAGGTTAACCTGTCGTAAGCTGACTTCACCTGTGGGTTGAACCACCCAAATCAGCAGTTCTGATTCCTGGGTTTGTTCTTTTCCTTGAACGGGGAACGTCTCGTAATTAATTGAGTATTCAACGAGTGTGGCATTGTGTTCTTTAGCAACTTGTCTAATTTGTTCAATATTGAGTGGATTGACGGTCGCTGGAGCCTCTGGAGTTTTTGCCAACATAGGAGACCCAGAGAAAACGGCTGAAATCTTCCCAGGAAAAGCGGTTAAGACAGTCGCAGCAAAGGTAACAAGTAAAGGTGTAAGGCTTTGCGCCCTGACAAGGCTGATTTTCCGGAGTTGCATTGCTGACAAGGTAACAAGGGTAGGTAGATATGCGGCAGTGTTTACACTGTCTTAGCCCAGGGAATCAGGTGTGTCCAGTGTTGGATCTATCCTGGGGTAGTGGCTACCAAACCCACAGACTAGGCGCTCAGGGCAGAGGCACTCTGATGCGCTGTTTGTGCTTCCTCTTGGGCACCCCAATATCTTGAAACCCAGTTAAAACTCTATCCAAATGCTGCTCATCCACAGCATTTTTTGATTAGAGTGGAATTATTACCTGTATTGCTTGCTGTCCTTTAGCCCAAAGACCATGAGTTTACTTGTCAAACAGCTGACCACTTATCTAGCTTTGCTGGCTATCGGCGGTGGTGCAGGAATATATGCCAGTCGCTATTTTGCAGCAGACAACCCCAGTATCGATGGCAGAAGACCATCAGCGATTCCAGCAGCGCTACAGCAAATCTCCCCACCCCAGAATCAGAATCGCGCTCCCCAAGAAAACCTGAATTTCATTGCCGAAGCAGCTGAAAAAGTTGGCCCTGCTGTCGTGCGAATTGATGCGGCTCGTACCGTATCGCAGGACATTCCAGATACTTTCAGAAGCCCATTTTTCCGACGATTTTTTGGGAATGAAATGCCGGTTCCGGAAGAACGGGTGGAACGAGGTACTGGATCGGGCTTCATTCTCAGTGCTGATGGTCGCCTGATGACAAATGCCCACGTTGTCGCGGGGTCAGATAAGGTCAAGGTGACGCTCAAAGATGGGCGGACGATGGAAGGTCGAGTCGTGGGAAGCGATCCGGTTACGGATGTGGCAGTTGTCAAAATTGATGCGACAAAGTTGCCGACGGTACGCTTGGGAGACTCCAATAACTTAATACCGGGACAGTGGGCGATCGCAATTGGCAATCCCCTCGGTCTAGATAACACGGTGACGGTGGGTATCGTCAGCGCAACGGGTCGCTCCAGTTCCCAGGTGGGTGTCCCGGATAAGCGAGTCAGATTTATCCAAACCGATGCCGCCATCAACCCCGGTAACTCTGGGGGTCCCTTGTTAAATGCCAGGGGTGAAGTGATTGGGATTAATACAGCCATTCGAGCCAATGCTCAGGGACTCGGTTTTGCCATCCCGATTGAAACCGCCGAACGAGTCGCCAATCAGCTATTTAGCAAAGGTCGCGTCGAGCATCCCTACATGGGAATTCAAATGGTAACGCTGACGTCGGAGCTAAAAGACGAGATTAACAAAGACAATGACGCAGGCTTCAAAGTCACGCAGGACAAAGGCGTTGTTATCGTCCGAGTGGTCAAAAACTCACCCGCAGAACGCGCTGGCTTGCGTGCAGGAGATGTTATCCAGAAAGTTGGCGGTCAAGCTGTCGCGAGTGCCGATCAAGTGCAAGAGCGGGTAGAAGCGAGTACGGTCGGCTCCAGATTAGAAGTGGAAGTCAACCGTAGCGGTCAGACTGAAACGGTTCAAGTGCAACCTGGTGCTTTCCCAGTAGAGTAGCAGCCAGATTTTTCTTTTAAAAGCAAAGGTACGCCGAGTCAACCTCGGCGTACCTTTGTGCTTTCCTCTGCTTTCAAAAAAGGGCTGATGAGCGCCCAAAAGCCCTTCATCAACCCTTATTTGCAATTAGCGATTAGCACTTAGCTAATTACTTGTTTTCCGTTTCGGTAAAATCAGCGTCAATCACATCATCCCCAGTACCAGGAGCCTGACCGGAACCGCCACCTGGGGTGCCGGTGCCATCGCCAGGAGCTGCACCTGCGCCTGCTTGTTGATAGATGTTAGTGCCGATGGTGTAGAGAGCCTGCTGTAGCTCTGTGGTGAGCGTCTTGATGCGGTCATCGTCTTCTTTCGCGATCGCATCCCGCAGGTCTTTGACCAATCCATCTACCTTAGTCTTGTCAGCAGCGGGAACCTTGTCGCCCAAGTCAGCCATTTGCTTCTCAGCTTGGTAAACGAGGGAGTCAGCTTGGTTCTTGCGGTCAATCTTCTCACGACGCTCCCGGTCAGTGGAGGCATTTTGTTCGGCTTCCTTAACCATCCGCTCCACTTCGTTTTGTGGCAGGGTGGAAGCACCCGTGATGCTGATCGATTGCTCTTTGCCAGTACCGCGATCCTTAGCAGTAACGTTCAGGATACCGTTGGCATCGATATCGAAGGTAACTTCAACTTGTGGCATTCCACGAGGAGCTAGAGGAATCCCATCTAGACGGAAGATTCCCAACTCTTTGTTGTTGGCTGCCATCTCCCGCTCGCCTTGCAGAATCTTGATTTCCACGTTGGTCTGATTATCTACAGCTGTAGAGAATACCTCAGACTTCTTGGTGGGAATCGTGGTGTTGCGGGGGATAATCTTGGTCATCACGCCGCCGAGGGTTTCCACACCCAAAGATAGGGGGGTAACGTCAAGCAGCAAGATGTTGGTTACTTCACCCGACAGCACACCCGCTTGAATGGCAGCACCTACGGCTACCACTTCATCTGGGTTTACGCTTTGGTTAGGATCTTTGCCCAGAATCCGCTTCACCAATTCTTGTACTGCGGGAATCCGGGTGGAACCACCCACTAGCACAACTTCATTGATGGCAGCTTTATCTAACTTGGCATCCCGCAGAGCATTCTGTACGGGAATGCCGCAGCGATCGATCAAGTCGGAGCAGAGTCCTTCAAACTGAGCGCGAGTCAACGTCATATCCAGGTGCTTAGGACCATCCTGGGTTGCCGTGATGAAGGGCAGGTTGATTTCGGCTTGGGTGACGCTTGAAAGTTCAATTTTGGCTTTTTCAGCGGCTTCAGTGAGGCGCTGGAGGGCTTGACGGTCTTTGCGGAGGTCAATGCCTTCAGCTTTTCTGAATTCTTCGGCTAAGTAGTCAACGATTTTCTTGTCGAAGTCGTCACCACCCAGGTGAGTGTCACCAGAGGTTGCTAATACTTCAAACACGCCTTCGCCTACTTCTAGGATGGACACGTCGAAGGTACCGCCACCGAGGTCAAATACCAGAATGGTTTCGTTGCTCTTCTTACTATCAAAACCGTAAGCCAAAGAAGCGGCGGTTGGCTCGTTGATAATCCGCATTACTTCAATCCCGGCAATCTTACCAGCATCTTTGGTGGCTTGGCGCTGGGAGTCGTTGAAGTAGGCGGGAACGGTGATTACAGCCTGGGTAACGGTTTCTCCAAGGTACTTGCTGGCATCATCCACCAGCTTGCGAAGCACTTGGGCAGAAATTTCTTCGGGTGCAAACTGCTTGCTCTGGGCGGGGCAGTCTAGCTTAACGTTGCCGTTGCTGTCGCGCAGCACTTTGTAGGAAACTTCGGTGGCTTCGTGGGTGATTTCTTCAAATTTGCGTCCGATAAAACGCTTGACCGAATAGAAGGTGTTTTCGGGGTTCATCACCGACTGACGCTTAGCAATTTGACCCACTAAGCGATCGCCATTTTTGGCAAATGCCACGACAGATGGGGTTGTCCGAAAACCTTCTGCGTTGGCGATGACAGTGGGTTTACCACCTTCCATCACTGCTACGCAGGAGTTTGTCGTACCTAAGTCAATTCCAACTACTTTTGCCATAGGGGTATTTCGGCTTCCTAGTAACTACAAAAACTTTTGAGGGCGGATACGGAACTACAGATTGAACCAATCGGGTTAAATCAGCAGCTCTTTCCAGATTCAATAACCATTGGTGCGTGCGTACCGATCTATCGATCTATATAGTGTGCGGGATTAGCCACTCTCGTATTGTGGGGTTTTCCGAACCTGGGGAAGGTCGGTTAACCTTCAAGAGGCATCCCCTTTGGCTCAATCACTTAACAATCTGCTGATTGCTTTCACTGTGTCTACTGTAAGGAAATCCCAGGCTTTAGGTATGGGGGCAAGCCGTAATTAAATAGGTGTATTTGCCGTCTAGAAGAGTTCAACGCGATTGCGCTACCGCGCAGCCTTCGGATCGCGATTAGCCTGTTGGATTCTCTCGCAACACCACCTGAATCATCGATCGTCCGGTTGGTTCGTTCTGATTTGTATTATGTGTATTACAAAGGATGTGTTTTCAGATGCATCGTTCGGAATGATGCTGTTTGATTGAGCTTTGGGTGATGGGCTTGGTGCTGTAACTGAGTTTCGCCAGGTTGACGAGATCCGGCGCTACTTCCGCTCCCAATCGTTCAACCGAATAGTTCAACAGCGATCGCTCGTAAAATGGAAAAGCCCGGTTGACCGCGATAGAACCTATGGTTACTCTTTCTCCTACCCTGCAATCCCGACTCTCGACACCACTAAAAATTGGCTCTTTTGAAGTGAAAAGCCGGGTTTTACAATCGCCCCTTTCTGGCGTTACTGATATGGTGTTTCGTCGTCTGGTGCGTCGCCATGCGCCCGACTCGATGATGTACACCGAGATGGTGAACGCGACGGGACTCCATTACGTGAAGGAACTCCCCAAAATTATGGAGGTAGATCCGAACGAAAGACCGATTAGCATTCAGTTGTTTGACTGTCGCCCCGATTTCTTGGCAGAAGCGGCTGTAATGGCTGTCAAAGAAGGCGCTGATACGGTTGATATCAACATGGGTTGCCCGGTCAACAAAATTACCAAAAACGGCGGTGGTTCTTCGTTGTTGCGGCAACCAGAGGTCGCTGAGGCAATTGTCCGGGCGGTCGTGAAGGCGGTGAATGTGCCGGTGACGGTAAAAACGCGCATCGGTTGGACAGATAAGGAAATTAATATTCTGGACTTTGCCAAGCGCATGGAAGATGCGGGGGCGCAAATGATTACAGTCCACGGTCGCACCCGTTCCCAAGGTTACACCGGCCCTGCCAAGTGGGAGTGGATTGGGAAAGTGAAGGAAATTCTGTCGATTCCAGTGATTGCCAATGGCGATATGTTTTCTGTGGAAGCGGCGGTGAAGTGTTTGGAACAAACCGGCGCGGATGGCGTAATGTGTTCGAGAGGAACTCTGGGTTATCCCTTTTTGGTGGGAGAAATTGATTATTTCTTGAAAACTGGGCAGGAAAAGACGCCACCAACGCCGATACAACGACTGGAATGTGCCAAAGAGCATTTGCAAGCATTGTGGGAATATAAAGGCGATCGCGGCATTCGGCAGGCGCGGAAACACATGACTTGGTATGCCAAGAGTTTTGCCGGTGCTGCGGAGTTGCGGGGACATTTAGCGGTGATCGAAAACCTTGAGCAGGGGTTGGAGACCATCGATCGGGCGATTGAACGACTGGCTAATTCTACTGGGCAGGAGGTTGAAGAAGAGGAGTTAGCATTGGTGGAAGTTTGAACCACTCTAGACGTAGAGGGCGCGAAGGAGAAGAAGGGAAGGGAAGCGATCGCCTAGAATAGACGCCATCTACCTGCATTGTTTGCTGTCATGAGCAACTCCTCACACACTTCCACTCCCCGTGCCCGCTATCAAACCATTCGAGAACTTGGGCGCAATCGCGCCGGGGGTCGCATCACTTATCTGGCAAGGGATAACGTCACAGAGCAGTCAGTTATCCTAAAGCGATTTCTCTTTGCCCAAGTTGGGTCTGAATGGTCGGGTTTTAAAGCTTATGAGCGCGAGATTCAAGTGCTACGAGGACTCGATCATCCGGGAATTCCCCGGATGATCGATTCCTTTGAAACCCAAGCTGGTTTCTGCATGGTGCAAGAGCATAAAGATGCCCTGCCTTTATCCTCTCCGCGCAGTTTTGACCCGGATGATATCCAGAAAATTGCTGCTTCTGTCCTAGAAATTCTTGTTTATTTACAAAACCGCATTCCCTCTGTAATTCACCGGGATATTAAACCTGAAAATATCCTCGTGGACGAGCAAATGAATGTTTATCTGGTGGATTTTGGCTTAGCTCGAATTGGCAGTGGGGAAATGGCAATGAGCAGCGTCGCCGCCGGGACATTTGGGTTCATGGCACCCGAACAGATATACAATCGCCAGCTAAACGAAGCAACCGATTTATATGGTTTAGGTGCAACACTCATTTGCTTGTTAACAGGGACAAAATCAACGGCAATTGACACCTTGTTTGATGAGGATGGGCGGCTTAATTTCAAACCGCTGCTTCCCAAGCTGAGCCTGCGTTTTGTAGATTGGCTCTCAAAAATGGTGGAACCCAAAGCAAAAGACCGTTTCCCCAATGCTATGGCTGCTTTGGAAGCTCTCAAGCCGATTTATGTTAATCGCTTACCGGAAGTTAAATTTAGCCAACTTGCTTTGGAATTTAAAACAACACAACTAGGCGAAAAATTAACCCAAACCGTTAGTGTTAATAACTCCGTGCCAGACACCTTGCTAGAAGGGTCTTGGGAAGTAGCCCCCCACGACAGCGATCCGCGCTATTCCAATTCTCATGCTTGGATTTCCTTTGAACCAGCCACATTTAAGAGTAATCATTCTGATTGCAAAATCACCGTGAATACGAATAAGTTGATGGCAGAAAAAACCTACAGCCGTCAGATTTTATTACACACCAATTCTTCACCAGAAACTTACCCGATCACGATTACAGTTCGCACAACTCTGCTTGAAACCCCAAAACCGCCTTATATTTCAATGGTTTTGCTGTTAGCAATTGCTGTGGCAATGACTGGGTTTTGGACAGGTGCGATCGCTTGGATGGTGGCAATTCTATTCAAGTTTGCCTCTTGGACATCTGTAGCGATTTTTGAAGTTGCAGTAATCGCAGTGTTTGCGGCTTGGTTCCTCGCTGGAACTCTACTGGCAGCAGTTGGCATCAGAACTGTACTAGGCATCAAAATTTCAGCTTGGTTGACAACTGTGACGATGTTGGTTGTTTTGTTGTCATCAGGGTTCTTACCGGCAGCGATTACTGCCTTAGGAACCTTAGCCGGTCTAGTAATCGGGTTTCTAAATGGGGCGGTCATTAAGAATTATAAGGAAAGAGGATTTCCTGAAAAAATTGCCGTTGGCAGCGCACTTCTGATTACAAGTTTAGGCATAAGCTTAGGCACTGGATTTAATGTCGGATTCTTCAATTTCTTTCTGTTTTCATCCCTAGTAGGAACCAGTTTATCCTTAGCTGCTATCATGTATTATCCATATCAACAGCGAGAAAAATTGATGGCTAACTATCGCCATGCGACACGAACTAGGCGTCTGATTAAGCCATAGCCAATGCAAGTAAAAAGCGAATTGTAAAAGGACGCTCTTTTAAATTCGCTTCATTATGCATTTAACGAGCTTTTCCTAAGGCGATCGCTATCGAACCAGATATTACAAAAATCGCCCCTACCACTCCTAAAACAGTCAGGCGTTCCGGTGCAATGAGGGTGGGTAGAAACATTGACACTGCTGACACAGAGATTAAAGTGACAATGGGAGTTGTCGCTAATACTGCACTCACTCGCGATGCTTCCCAATGTTCCAAAGATTCGGCAAAAGCACCGTAAGCGATGATGGTATTCAAAGCACAGAAAAGCAGCATTCCTAAATGTAAAGGCTTCAGCGTGAGAATAGGTTGAGGTGCGGCAAAAGGGCTAAATAAAATCGTACAGCCGCCATAAATTAGCAGCATAATATTTGAAGACGGTAATTTTTGCAAAAGCTGCTTTTGCGCTAAAGCATAAATCGCCCAGGTTACTGCTGCAAAAAAGATAAATCCGCAGCCGATTAAATATTTGCCTTGTGCTGTCAGTAAGTTGGCTAATTGTTCGTGAAAGAACAGCGCAAATCCTAGGGTGAGTACGCTTAAACCCGCCCATTGACGTAGGGTATAACGTTCTTTGAAAACAACCAATCCTCCTAAACCCATTAAAACTGGGGCGAGTTGAATGAGAACTTGGGCGTTAGCAGGTGAAGTTTGGTGTAAACCTTGCAGGAAAAGGATATAGTTAATTGCCAAGAATATAATTGCGATCGCTAACAACCCCAGCGGCATTGAGCGCAATTTTTCGACAGGTGGTAGTTGCTTTCGTGCGGATAAATAAATGGCTAGCAGCCCAAACGATACTAAAAAGCGAAACCAAGTGACGGTGTAAACATCGAGTGCCTGTAGCGTTACCGTCAGGGCAATGGGCAGAATTCCCCACAAAAATACAGTCACAAGCGATAAGGCTAGCCCTAATCGCCATCTACCGGAACTAGCGTGAAGTGGCATTGGTATATTCTGATAAAAAGGGAAAAGGAGCGATACGTTTTGTGGCGCACGCTCCTACAATTTTTCCTTGGTGTGTTTGCTGTTGACATCTAATCTTCGACGATTTCCAGCAGTTCAGCTTCACTCAGTTGGGTGATTCCCAACGCTTCAGCCTTTTCTAACTTGGAACCGGCATCTTCCCCCACCAGTAAGTAGTCGGTTTTGGCGCTAACGGAACCCGTGACTTTACCACCGGCTTTTTCAATCAACGCTTTCGCCTCGTCGCGCTTGAGAGTCGGCAATGTGCCCGTAATCACAAAGGTTTTGCCTTGTAGGGGCGAGGGAACGCTTCTACTTTCTGCGGATGGGGTTTCTATGTTACCGGCGAGTTGCAAACCCGATGCTTTCAGTCTGTCAATTAACGCCTGATTCGCCGGGACTTGAAACCAGTCGTAAACAGCGTGGGCAATTTCTGGACCAATGCCATACACTGCTTCAATATTCGCTGCGGATGCCCCAGCTAGTTGCTCAACGGTGATGAATTTTTGAGTTAAAGTTTGGGCATTGACACTGCCGACGTGACGAATCCCTAAACCGTATAATACCCGCGACCAAGGCTGAGTTTTCGACTGGGCGATCGCATCCACCAACTTTTGGGCTAATTTCTTGCCCATCCGTTCCAAAGTTCCCAACCTATCAGCGGTTAAATCGTATAAATCTGCAACCGAATTCACTACGCCTTTATCCACCAACTGGTGCATCAATTTTTCGCCCATGCCGTTGATATCCAGTGCATTACGGCTTGCCCAGTGAACCAGCGCCCCTTTGAGGATAGCGGGGCAAGAAGCATTCACGCAGCGCGTCACCGCCTCATCAACGGGCTTTACCACTGGCTGATTGCACACCGGGCAACAGGTGGGCATTTGGAAGGCTTGAGTTCCCTCTGGGCGGAGTTCTGGCAGTACGCGCACCACTTCAGGAATGATTTCCCCAGCTTTGTGGATAATCACCGTATCGCCAATGCGAATATCAAGCGATCGCACATAATCAATATTGTGCAATGTGGCTCTTTGTACGGTTGTGCCAGCTAATTGGACTGGCTGCAACTCTGCTAACGGTGTCAGCGCCCCCGTTCGCCCGACATTGATAGAAATATTTTCAACACGGGTGGGTGCCTCTTCCGCCGCGTATTTCAGCGCCACTGCCCAGCGAGGAAACTTTTGCGTAAATCCCAACTTTTCCTGAAGTGGAATCGAATTCAGCTTCACGACGACCCCATCGGTCATATAGGGTAAATTCAACCGCCCCGTATTCCATTCGTCATAATAATCCCCAACCTCTTCTAAAGACTGACAACGCTTGCGATTGGGATTTACCTTAAATCCCATTTCTTGCAGCAATTCCAGCGATTCCCACTGAGTTCGGGCAACCTCAGCATCATCTTTACCAGGAATTTGCAACGTATAGGCAAAGAAATCCAGCCGCCGCTTTGCCACAATCCGAGAATCTAATTGCCGCAAAGTTCCCGCCGCTGCATTGCGAGGATTGGCAAATAACTGATCGCCAGCTTGCTGCCGTTCCTGATTAATTTGCTTAAACACATCTAAGCCTAAAAACGCCTCGCCGCGAACTTCTACGTGAGTGGGAGGGTTTTCTAAATTCAACCGCAAGGGGATAGCGCGAATTGTCCGCACATTCTGAGTAATATCTTCCCCCGCGATGCCATCCCCCCGCGTCGTCCCTCTCACCAAGATGCCATTTTCATAGGTGAGAGCGATCGCAGAACCATCGATTTTTAACTCGCAAACGTATTCAAACGAATCGAGTTCGGGGACTTGTCGCCGCCAGCGTTCCTGCCATTTGCTAAATTCCTGAATATTAAAGGCATTTTCCAAACTGTAGAGAGGGATATTATGCCGCACCGAGGAAAACTGAGTTGCCGGTTTCTCACCCACGCGCTGAGTGATGCTGTCCGGTGTCACCAGTTCGGGATACTGAGTTTCTAAGTCTTGCAGTTCCCGATACAGCCGGTCATAGATGGCATCCTCCATGATGGGATCATCAAGGACATAGTAGGCATAACTGGCTTTGTGCAACAACTGTCGCAGTTCCTGTATCCGCTGCTTGACTGCCTGTGTCACTTCCACGGCATCCATCCCTACTCAAAACTCTATCGTTTCCGCTTTTAGTCTAACTGCCATCACCGGATATAGAACCGTTCTCGATGGGGTTAAATACAACTGGAACCTCACCCCCAACCCCTCTCCGCAAGCGGAGAGGGGCGATTTTCTCCTCACAAGTGTAGATTTTTTAGATTTGGGTATAGGAGTGGGAGAAAGCTGATTTTTCCGTTGATGATTAATTCCCTTGTCCCTTTGTCCTTCAAAAAGCTACTTGTTAAAAACCTTCACTTGTGCGGCTATTTCCTCCCCTCCCTGCTTGCGGGGAGGGGTTGGGGGTGGGGTGAGATTCGGATTGCATTCAAGCGCAAATTGCGATATCTCTGGTCTTTTAATCAAGCTTTAAAGGGTATTTATACTTGGCTTTACCCAGCCTAATGCTCAAGCTTAATCTCGGCACCGTACTTTACTAAGTACATTTACCGATGAATTTCATATCAACCCCAGCTTGAGCCGATTGGTGAGGAAAGCAATATGTGGCGCGTTTTTAAGCTAGCTTTATTAACAACAGCAGCTTTGGCAGTTTTTCCAGTGGGTGAAGCAACCGCGGCAACTTTGACGGGTGCCCCTCCAATTGTGATTGGACACCGGGGTGCTAGTGGTTATCGTCCCGAACATACGTTAGCAGCCTATGAGCTGGCGATTGAGATGGGCGCTGATTATATTGAACCCGACTTGGTTTCGACAAAAGACGGCGTTCTAATTGCTCGCCATGAAAATGAAATTTCTGGAACAACGGACGTTGCAAATCGCCCAGAATTTGCTAACAGGAAGACAACCAAAACAATTGATGGAAAACCAGTCACCGGCTGGTTTACCGAAGATTTTACCTTAGCCGAAATCAAGACTCTCCGGGCGAAAGAGCGTATCCCTGAATTGCGCCCCGGATCTACTCAGTATGATGGCTTGTATGAAGTTCCGACTTTACAAGAAGTTATCGACCTAGCAAAGAAAAAAAGTGCCGAAAAAGGTCGCACGATTGGCATTTATCCAGAAACGAAGCATCCCACTTACTTTGATTCCATCGGATTATCGTTAGAGGAACCTTTGGTAAAAATCCTCAGCGAGAACGGTTACACCGATGCGGATGATGCAGTTTTCATTCAATCCTTTGAAGTTGCAAACTTGCAATTTCTGAAAACACTAACGAATGTACCGTTGGTTCAGTTGTTTGATGCAAGTACTGCCAAACCCTATGATTTTGTTGTCAGTGGTGATTCTCGCACCTATGGCGATCTAATCACTTCTTCAGGATTGAATGCGATCGCGCAATATGCCAGCGGAATTGGCCCCTGGAAACGCCTGATTATTCCGGCTGACACTGTTGACAACAATGGCGATGGTCAGCCTGACGATCTGAATGGAGATGGGGTAATTAGCGATGCTGACAAGCCATTGTTAGAACCCACATCCCTAATTAACGACGCCCATGCGGCGGGTTTACTGGTTCATGCTTACACTTTCCGCAGTGAAGACTTTTTCCTCGCTCCAGACTACAACGGCAACCCAGAGCTGGAGTACGAACAATTCTTTAAATTAGGGATTGATGGCGTCTTTAGCGACTTTCCAGATACCGCCGTTGCGGTTCGCAACCGTATCGCTGGCGATCCCAGCAAAGATGTTCCCGAACCCACTTCGTTACTGGCATTTGGTATTCTCCCAATCGCAGAGGTATTGCGCCGTCGCCAAAATAAATTCAAAAAGGCTTGATTAAGTAGCCGTCCTACACTGGCGCTACTCAGATAACTTTCACCTATTAGCTTTCCTCTGTAGATGTTGGGCTAAACATCGCCGAACGCATCTATCCGAACGCACCGATAAAGTCCGCTTCAGCGGGCTTTTTTTATGGCTATTCAGTAATTAAACGGCACGCCCTAGTTACAAGTATCACTACATATCTTTGAGTTTCACCAGTAGCATATAGCGATCGCGCAGTTACTCAAGACGCAAGCCATTATCGGACAAGTTACTGGATAATCTTAACGGGAGCGTGTACCGAGAGCGATCGCGCTTTCTTTCCACAGCACCACTGGACACTCCCTATCAGTCCGGGCTAAGACAGTAAACTGCACTCAATCAATATCTTCCCTCAGCTATGCGCCCTCAACTCGGAATCTTCGCGCTTATCGCCTTCCTAGCTACCATTTCAGCGCCTTTGAACTTTAGTTCGTCATTTTCCACAACCCAGGTGTTGGCGCAAACTTCAGCTTCTGCTTTGCGAGAAGCTGAACGCCTTTTAGAGCAAGGCATTCAGCAGATTGATAACCGTCAATTTGACAAAGCCTTTCAGTCGTTGCAACAGGCATTGACGAGTTATCGAGAACTCAAAGACCGTCAGGGAGAGGGAACCGCTTTAGCAAACCTGGCAAACGTTTACTATTCGCTGCAAGCCTACGCGAAATCGATTGAGTTGCACCAACAAAGTTTAGCGATCGCGCGGGAGATTGCCGATCGTACCTTAGAAGCGAAGAATCTCAGACACTTGGGAAGTGCGTACTCGGCGCTGGGACAACATCCTCAAGCAATTGAGTATCTGCAACAAAGTTTAGCTGTTGCACGGGAAATTAAAAATACTAAAAGTGAAGCTGCTGCTCTTGGTATGTTGGCTCTTGCTCACCAACGAGTAGGAGACTATCAGAAAGCGATTGATTCTTGGCAGCAAGCACTCCCTATTTTTCAGCAACTCAAAGAACGTAGGGCTGAAGGAGCTGCTCTCACATCTATTGGAAGTTACTATCAGTTGCTGGAAAATTACCCTGAAGCTCGAAAGTTCTTCCAACAAGGTTTAGTCGTTGCCCAAGAACTGAAAGATCGCTCTAGCCAACAGATAATTCTTGCACTTCTGGGTCATGTTCATGAATCCCTCGCTGAATACTCCCAATCTATTGATAAATATCAACAAAGTTTAGTTATGGCGCGGGAAATGGGGGAATCCGCTATTGAAGTAGAAATTTTGAATAATTTGGCTGGGATTTATGCCAATCTATCAAGATATCAGGAGGCAATTGAATATTACCAGCAAAGCTTAACCATTGCCAAGAAAATTAACGCTCGCCAATCAGAAGCGGGTATTCTGTCTAATTTAGGCACTGTATATAAAAATTTGAATGATTCTCCCCAAGCCATTCGCTATTATCAACAGAGCTTGGCAATTACCGATGAACCCAATAATCAACAAAGTGCCTTGGAAGTTCGAGAAAAACGGAAGTTATATGCCCAAACAATCCTAAACTTAGGAAACATTTATCAAGAAATGGGCACAACCGAGAAAGCAAAAGAATTTTACCAAGAAAGCTTGAAAATTGCCCAAGAAATCAACGACCGAGATTTGCAAGCAGATATATTAAACTTTTGGGGAATTCTCTCCTATCAAAATCTGGGAGACTACCGACAAGCCAGTGAATACTATCAACAAAGCTTAGCCTTAGCCAAACAAAATAATAATAAACGCGGGGAAGCAAAAGCGATAGGCAATTTGGGACTCGTTTATGATTCTATGGGTGACTACAATAAAGCGATTAATTACTTCCAGCAGGATCTCGCACTTTCTCGCGAACTTAAAAATAAACGCGGGGAAGCCATCGCCTTAAACAATTTAGGGCTAACTTTTATGCATTCTGGTAAGCTAACAGAAGCCGAAACATATTTAAAAAATGGAATTGAGGTATTAGAATCTGTCCGAGCTGGATTAGGTAGAAATGATGCTAGTAAAGTATCACTTTTTGAAGATCAAGCAAACACTTATCGCAATTTACAACAAGTTTTAATTGCCCAAAATAAAATAGAAGCCGCTTTGGAAATCTCTGAACGAGGGAGAGCAAGAGCCTTCGTTGAGTTATTAGCTTCACGGTTATCTGAATCATCCGTTCAACCTACACTTACCTCACCGAATATCAACAAAATTAAAGAAATCGCCAAACTTCAGAACTCCACCCTGGTTGAATATTCTATTGTCTACGAAGACCAAAATGCTGAAGGGAAAAAAACACAATCCCAAACATCTGAAATCTATATTTGGGTAGTGAAACCAACAGGCGAAATTGCCTTTCGTAAAGTCAATCTTAAAGCTTTGCGGCAGCAAAAAAAGAGTTCTCTAGAAGAGCTTGTTGTCAGCAGCCGCGAATCGATTGGTGTTAGAGGTCGTGGTTTAGCTGTAGAGGCTAAAGTTAGTGGAAGTCAAGAAAAACAAGGTTTTAAGGAACTTCACGAACTACTCATTAAACCAATTTCTGACCTCCTCCCAAAAGACCTAAATGCTCGGATTATCTTTATTCCACAAAGCGAACTGTTTCTAGTTCCTTTCCCAGCATTGCAAGATGCTTCTGGCAAATACTTAATCGAACAACATACTATCCTCACGGCACCTTCAATTCAGGTACTGGATTTAACAAGTCAGCAACAACAGCTTGTAGGAACGCGAAGTTCTACTTCTGTACAAAATCAAGATGTGCTGATAGTTGGAAATCCTACAATGCCGAGTGTTCCTGCCAAAATTGGCGATCCGCCGACTCAGTTATCTAGCTTACCGGGTGCGGAACGAGAAGCTTTAGCGATCGCGCCTCTGTTTAAGACTAAAGCTTTCACCGGCTCTCAGGCAACGAAAGCAGCGATTCTGCAACAAATACCCACAGCACGAATCATTCATCTCGCGACTCATGGCTTACTAGATGATATTCGAGGATTGGGAAGTGCGATCGCATTGGCTCCATCTGGCAACGATAACGGCTTACTCACCGCTGAAGAAATTCTAGACTTGAGATTCAATGCCGAATTAGTAGTCCTGAGTGCTTGCGACACAGGTAGAGGCAGAATCACTGGCGATGGCGTGATCGGCTTATCTCGCAGCTTAATGAGCGCGGGTGTACCCAGTGTAATTGTGTCTCTCTGGCAAGTGCCAGACGCTCCTACAGCCTCATTGATGACAGAATTTTATCAAAATCTTCAAAAAACACCCGATAAAGCCGCCGCCCTGCGGAGTGCCATGCTAAGCACCATGAAGCAACATCCAGATCCTAAAGACTGGGGGGCATTCACTTTAATTGGAGAAGCCGAATAATTAAAATTGAAGAATTTCCCGGCGTTGCACATCGGATCGATGATAGTGCCATTTTCAATTGGGTAAGGTACGCAGATGAAACCTAACCCCTAACCCTGCTTCCCGACGTGGGAAGGGAAGGAGGAATAATTCAAAGCCTCTCTCCTTGTAGGAGAGAGGTTTGGAGAGAGGTCAAAACTGTGCCGCATCCAACCGAGAACCGCGATAACGTCGCACCAAGAGGCTAAGTTTTCCTCTTCTTTGAGCGAAACTAAAAAGAATCATCGCCCGATTGTGCAACTCCAATTCCCATGCTTAATTTTCAATTCTGCTTCACCTTGGCAATTACCGTGCGGTGACGATGAGTATTGCAGCTGATTGTCGGCATAGTGAAACCGGAATCTACTAGCGCTTGTTCAATATCTAACGCAAAATACTCATCTAAATAAGGCTCGGTACTCTTGAGCAACGTCAAAATGTAGGGCGGCATTTTGGTATAAATCTCAGATTTGGGATTCATATCCATAATTGCCAAACAGCCACCGGGACGCAGTACGCGCCGCGCTTCGCGGAAAATCTGCATAGTTGCTGACTGGGGCAACTCGTGGCACATCAAAAAGATAGAAACCAAATCAAACGAGGCATCTGGCAAACCTGTAGATTCAGCAGCAGCATGAACCCAGGAAATCGATTTTTGGTGCTGTTGGGATTGGTACTGGGCAACTGCTAGAAAATAGGGTGACAGATCCAAACCCGTCAACTTTGCTTGGGGATAAACATCTTGGAGGGCAAATGTACTCATCCCTACACTGCACCCCAAATCTAAAATATCTTGTGGTTGAGTAGAAATTTGGCTTTTGAGAATATCGAAATAACTCTGGCGCAGTCGGGCATCTCCTTGCGCCCCCGCATCAGGCCAAATTCCTGCGTGAACGGCATGAGCAGCAACTTCTACTTCCCAAGCTGCTTCCCAGCTTAAGTTACCACTTTCGTAAGCATGGAACGAGCGCAGGTAATAATCCGGGTAAGCTAGCTGGGGATTTTGTACCTGAGTCAGATAGCTTTCCCAATCGTATTGCGAAAGCGTCTGTACTTGCTTTCTCCAAGGCACTCCAATCTTCTCGGCGCGTTTAATCATCATTGAACGCGCTTGGTATTTGGCTAGATTGGCTAATGGTTTAATCGCTAGCAATCCGTTGACCAAGCGTGAAGATAATCCAAGTTCAGTATTTACTGGGGTAGTCATCAGGTAATAGGTAATGAGTAATGGGTAATGGGTAATAGTAAGTAACAAATGACCTTGTGACCCATTCCCAATTCTGAATAAAGATATCTCAGTAGGATGAGCTTTCATCCCACCAAAGCTTGAAGGGTGGGCAATGCCCACCCTTCAAGAATATTACCAATTACCCATTCCCAACGACTTCCTATTTGCCCGTTTTAGGCTTGAGTGAAAGTAATACCTCAACTTGACCCGTCGATGCGTCTGGTTGAGTAACGGTCAAACCAATACCATGCATGGAATTCAGAATTGCAGTGGTTTCAGGCGTGATGGAACTCTTTTGTGCTGGAGGTAGCTGGCGATTCACCAAAGACATGGTTTTGTCCATGTCGAGGTAAAAATAGCCTGCGTTTGGCTTCTGCAAAGACCCTGTGACCGTTTTAAAGGATGTGCTATTGTCCAAAGGCTGGCTGGGCTTGTTTGCCATGATATCGGCGATGGGGCCACCAATCGCCACATACATCGTGTTTTGATCGATCCAACCATGCCCTAAGAAAGCGCCTTGTTGCGGGATTTGCCATTCGGTGACGGTTTTACCCTGAATTTTTCTAGGCGCTACGGTGATTGAGTTTCCTTTAGCGATCGCATCCAGTTTGTTGAAGGTGGCTTCAGCCGTTTTGCGATCGCTGGTTTGAAATACCAAAGCTCCACCAAATCCAACGGGTGCTAAGATTCCCTTGGTCGATGGAATTGCCGCGAGAGCAAATTCCCCATCCATCCATCCGAAGATATCTTTATCTAGGTCAAGATTGACGAGTTTGAGTTGCTGTCTTGCCATGTCAAACCCCTGCTGGGCTTGGGGATCGGCTTTGGATTGTTCGACAACCGTTGCCCAAGTTTGGCTAATCCCATTTCCAGCGATGAGGGCAATTGTCTCAGCCGGAAGTTGAGACGCAACTTTGCCGGGAGAAGCCTTGTACTGAACTTTCATTACCGAGGGATCTACCTTCGCGATCGCCTTCATTCTCACACCGGCATTATCAATCCCAACACCCATCACCACCGACTTCACAGCCTTTAGCTGCTTCAAGGTTTCTGGAGGAAGCGCGGGCGTATTCGGATTGTTTGCCAGTGCTTGCTGCACCGTCCCCGCATAATCGGGGATATAGAATTGAGCGATGGAGTTTTGTACGTCTACACCCTTAGTCAGAAGGCTGGCTGCACCTGCTTTGCTAGCAAATGAAGGTTGTCCTTTAAAGGTATCAATGGCGAGTTGCACCGCTTCTTTTTCATCAGACATCACTAAATGACTATCTAACAAAGCCGTGTAGGTTTTGCCACTTTTATCTGTGGTTTCCTCTATCTTGATGCCTTTGTAATCTATTTGTTTGGTTCCAGCTTTCTTGGCTTTCAGCTTATTTGCAAAACTTAAAGCGCTTACTTTGTCTTTGACGCCAACCACCATCAACATCCGGACTTCCGGTGACGATTTGGGGGGTGTCGCTTGTGCCGGTTTTACAGTCGGTGATGGCAGAACGGCAAACATCACGCTACCCAGCCAAGGCTTAACATCTTTTTCATAATTGATGTTGGATTCAGTCAACATCTCTTTGTTGAAATCCTTCAGCCCTTTATCAACCAATTTTTGGGCTTCCGGAGTCCCAAACTGTTGCAATTGCGCCCAGTTTTTCGGATCGGTGGAGACAAAACCCGCCATTAATGCTTCATCTGGCACCACTTTGGCACTCGCGAGAGGGCTGGTTGCATCGCTAAAAGCCCCCTTCAAGTAAAGATAAGTACCAATGCCTCCCGCTACCACAACGGCGGTGCCAACAATAATAGGAACTATACGATTTGGTTTTCTTTCAGACATTTAAATTTTTCCTTTGATTATTACTGCTTGTGATTGTTATCGATAGATCCACAAAGGGCATTGTGGATTTTGCGGATTTAGTAGAAATCTCTGTAAGAAAAATTAGTGATTTTGCTTAGTTAAGATTTCTACTAAAAGGATTGTTATTGGAATACTTCAACTTGATTTGGGTAAACTCCGCAAACCGGAAATATGAAGTTTAAATACAAAAATTGCTTGTGGTACGGTGTGACAGGTTTCGCGTCAGATAAGGGATAAGGCTAAGCGAATCGCGCTTTAAAATCCTTTCAGCCATAAATTGCCCAGGAAAATCGATATTTTCTCCTCTTTCACTTAGAAGGGGCGTGTTTGTGTCATGCCCTTACAAGTCAGCACTTTTTTGAGAGCGCAAGTAGACACAACGCGAAGTTAAGCTTGAAAATCATCGCGCCTGAAGTGACACATCTGGGTGTCCGCTACAAATTGGATACCCCGTGCGTCGCCGTGCTTAGAAGAGAAGTCCACGCAGTCTGAAGGCGTTAACCTAAAGAGATAACCTCCTTAGCCCTGATTCTCGGCTATACTTCGGAGTCTTACAGGTCAATCTCACCATGAAGTTGCAGACTTATTTCGATTCAGAAAATAACGGTCACAAATCCTTTGAACTGCCCGGTGCCCGTCCCCACTACAACCCAGATCGACCCGGACAAGTCGAGCATATTTTCCTGGATTTAGCCCTGGATATTCCCAACCAAACCGTTGGCGGTACTTGTGCCATTACTTTATTGCCGGTGCGGAGTGGGATTGACCGTTTAACTTTAGATGCCGTCAACCTAAATATTCAGTCAGTGCAGGTTGACGAGATGCCGCAGAGCTTTGACTATGATGGCGAACAACTGCACATCCAGATGCAGACACCTACTCAGATGGGGAAATCGATCGAGATAGCGATCGCCTACTCGGTGGAAAAACCCCAGCGCGGTATCTACTTTATTTCCCCCAACAAACACTATCCCGACAAACCCGTTCAAGTTTGGACACAGGGAGAAGATGAGGATTCCCGCTTCTGGTTCCCCTGCTTTGACTATCCCGGACAGTTAGCCACTTCAGAAATTCGGGTCAAAGTTCCCAAACTCCTAGTCGCCATCTCCAACGGATTGCTAATTAAAACTGAGGAAGATAACCACTACAAAACTTATCACTGGTTGCAAGAGCAAGTTCATCCCACCTACTTGATGACTCTCGCGGTGGGTGACTTTGCCGAAATTCAAGATGAGTGGAACGGCAAACCTGTCACCTACTATGTGGAGAAAGGCAGAGAAGAAGATGCCCGCCGTAGTATGGGCAAAACGCCGGAAATGATTGAATTTTTCAGCGAAAAATTTGGTTATCCCTACCCTTATCCCAAATACGCCCAAGTGTGCGTCGATGACTTCATCTTCGGTGGGATGGAGAACACCTCCACCACGCTGCTAACCGATCGCTGCTTGCTGGATAAACGGGCATCTTTAGATAATCGCACCACAGAAAGCTTAGTCGCTCACGAACTCGCCCACCAGTGGTTTGGAGATCTAGTCGTCATCAAGCACTGGTCTCATGCTTGGATTAAAGAAGGGATGGCTTCTTACTCAGAAGTGCTATGGACGCAACAAGAGTACGGTTCGCAAGACGCAGCCTATTACCTGCTCAATGAAGCTCGTAGCTACCTTGTAGAAGATAGCAGCCGTTACCGTCGCCCGATTGTCACTCACGTCTATCGCGAGGCGATTGAACTGTACGACCGCCACCTCTATGAAAAAGGTGCTTGTGTCTATCACATGATGCGGGCGGAGTTGGGAGACGAGCTATTTTTTAAAGCAATCCACACCTTTGTTCAGGACAACGCCCATAAAACAGTCGAAACTGTTGACCTGCTACGATCCATTGAAAAAGCGACGGGTCGCAACCTACTATTTTTATTTGACCAGTACGTTTATCGCGGCGGTCATCCAGATTTCAAAGTTGCTTATTCCTGGGATACGGATAGCAAGTTGGCTAAAGTTACCGTTACTCAAACTCAAGCCACCAGCGACACCAACGGCAGCCGTAGTGATTTATTTGACCTAAAAATTCCCATCGCCTTTGGCTATGTCTCAGGAAGTTCCTCTAACGAGAATCATCTAGAGACGCGAGATTCCTCGCCTGAACAATCCTCCACCGTCAATTTCAAAACTTTCGCGGTGAGAGTTCACGAACGGGAACAAAGCTTTTACTTCCCCCTCGAAGAAAAACCCCATTTTATTAGCTTTGACATCGGGAATAATTGCCTAAAAACGGTGTCCTTAGAGTACCCAGTTCAAGAACTCAAAGCCCAACTGCAATCCGATCCCGATCCCGTTTCCCGCATCTACGCGGCTGAGGCGTTGGCGAAAAAAGGCGGATTGGAGGTCGTCAAAGCGCTTTCTTTTGCCCTTAAGAACGATTCTTTCTGGGGTGTCCGGGCGGAAGTTGCTAAACAGTTGGCAGAAGTTAAACTCGATCAAGCGTTTGATGGTCTAGTTGCGGGTCTAAAAGATAAAGAAGCCTTAGTGCGTCGTGCAGTGGTGCAAGCACTGGGAACGATTAAAACCCACGACAGCTACAAAGCACTGAAACCATTGGTAGAAGACGGCGACGCCAGCTACTATGTGGAGTCAGCAGCCGTGAATGCGATTGGCGGAATTGGGGCAGCAAATCTAGACGAAAAGCCCAAAGAAGAGAAAGTGCTGAAGCTGCTGCAAACGGTACTTAAAGAAAAGGCGGGTTGGAACGAAGTTGTCAGAACTGGCGCGATCGCTGGTTTGTCTCAACTCAAAACTTCACCCCAAGCGCTGGATCTGATTCTTGAGTATACCGCCCAACGCATCCCGCAAGCGTTGCGTCTAGCAGCGATTCGCGCCTTAGGAAGCATTTCAACGGGTCAGAATAATGTCAACTTGGAACGAATTCTCGAACAACTTGCAGAACTCTCCAAAGAGACCTTTTTCTTAACCCAAGTATCAGTCGCGATCGCGCTAGGGCAAATGGAGACAGCCAAAGCGATTGGGATTTTGCGAAGTCTTGCCGACCAAACCCCCGATGGGCGAGTCCGTCGTATCGCGGAGGAAGCGGTTGGGCGAGTGCAAAAAAATGTGGGTTCGGATCAAGCGCTCAAGCAATTGCGAGACGAACTCGACCAAATCAAGAAGCAAAACCAGGAACTCAAAAGCCGCTTGGAAAACCTAGAAGCGAAGTCCAGCACCTCAGCTAGCTAACTCCTAGCGATCGCATCAACCCGATCTCTCCCTCAACCGACCCTAACCGGAAAACTAGGATCTCCTTTCCTTGTCGGAGAAGAGTTGGGGGAGAGAACCGATAAGTATTGCCTCTCTACACTTTCGTTTGTTCCCTTTGAGGCTCCCCTGCGAGTTGCCGATTCGATTTACCGCCGGGAATTAGGATTTCCAATCCACGGGCGATTAACGGTAGAAACCCGATAACCAACACCACGCCTAACACGTTGAATATCACCTGAGCATTGGCAATTTGGCGGGCAACATCAGCCCCCCCAGAAATCCACTGGGCGAGGCTTGCTAATTGAGCTGCAAATAAGATTCCCGTGGCGGCGGTGATCACATTGAAAATCAAATGAAAGATACCCGTCCGCAAAGCTTCGCGCGATCGCCCAATCGTCGCTACCAGCGTGTCAGCGCAGGTGCCAACTTCCGCCCCCAGCATCAAGGCAACGCCTGCGGGCAATGAGATCAAGCCAGAAGCTGCCAGCGTAATGATAATGGCTACTGTGGCGGAAGAGGATTGAATCAAGATGGTAAACAGCGCCCCAACTAAAGCGCCCAGCAGCGGGTTTTCCCCTAAGGTTCTCATCCAATCAATAAAGGGTTGGTAGTCCCGGAACGGTTTCATCGCCCCGTCAATCGTGTCTAGACCGAAGAAGAGCAAGCCTACCCCCAACAAAATTAAACCGATGTTCTTCCAGCGGTCTGTCTTGCCCAAAAAATGCAACAAGAAGCCAAGGAACAGGGCGATAGGTGCATATTCGTTAATCTTAAAAGCGATCAGTTCAGCGCCGATGGTCGTCCCGATGTTGGAACCCAGAACAATGCCGAGAGACTGCACAAACGTCAGCAACCCAGCACTCACCATCGCGATTGTCATGATGATCGTGACCGACGATGAATCTAATATGGTTGTCGCCACCGTGCCAGTTGCCACTGCGGCGAAGCGATTGCTGGTGAACTTGTTGATGAGAGTCTTTGCGCGATCGCCTGCGATCGCTTCGAGTCCCTCAGCTAGACGGGTCACACCATACAAGAACAGCACCAGACCCGCCAGCACACCCATGACAATTTTGAAAATATCAATCTTTCCTTTGGTTTCTCCTTCAGACGAGGCATTCTCAGCCTTGTCACTTTTTCCCTTTTCTGCACCTTCTGCGGAAGCAGGATTCTGCTGTGGCGCATCAGTTCCAGCCGGAGGCTGAGCGTTGACACTGACTTCTAACGCGGGTGCGTTAAAGAAGTGGAAATTGTTTCCTGATAGGGAAGGACTAACAATCAAAGCTGTAACGACAAGGCTCAAACTCAATAACTTGAGTATTTTTTTCTTTGAATTTTTTGAAAACAACATGAATGACCCCTCAAAACAACGGTTAGATAAGTTCTCAATCACAGCTAAGGACGGAGTAAATGCTCATGGCAAAGCAAAGCCATAGCACTCGTCATGCTGACCTAAACCAAATTGCTATTAATAAAACTCGCTATCGGACTGGCGCTACGCTTTGACTACCTTGCCAAATGTCTAGACTCGAAACAGCATTTTCGAGCTGCTAGGCAGACACTAAAGATTTTCGATGTCTCTCCCCGACTGTGCTTACCTCCTCAGAGGGAGATTCACGGCTCTAATACACTATTTATTCGTAATTTAAAATATACTTAAGATTATTTTAATTTCTCCCTTAAGAAGAATTAATAGCTGCTTTTTTGGCTGGCTAAGGATTTTAGCGATTTTGTCATGGAACCTTGACACAGAAAAAATAGCGGGTGAGGGGAGCTGCTTGAGTTCTTAGAACAGACAGGCGATCCCCGCAAGTGTCTGTAGTTTTGTATACTATAGTTAATAAAACGTTAAAAATTTGGTAAAAATCAATTAGTAAAGTTACGAAAAAATGCGGTCGAAATCCCTCGAAATTAGTGTTATTCGATTGATTAAGTTAAATAGTGGCTCGAATACTACAAGAAGCCGCTAATTGTGAATCAGTTAGGTTAAAGAGGCAAGCACAAGCGTGAATCGGTACTCCCTCACTTTCCAGTCTCGGCGCTACAATCCCGAAGCGATCGCCCAGTACTTCCGTTATCGTCCCTGGCGGGTTCTCTGGCGAGCCATCAAAATTATCTGGTTATTTGCAGGGTTTGTTCTTGGCTTAAAGTGGGACGATTGGCTGAACCAGGAATGGAAGAATCGGGAGAAACGCGCCACGCAGCTGCGGGAAATCCTCACTCGCCTGGGTCCAACCTTTATTAAAGTCGGTCAAGCTCTTTCTACACGACCCGACTTAGTGCGAAAAGACTTTTTAGAAGAACTCATCAAATTACAAGACCAACTGCCGCCATTTGATAATGCGATCGCATTCAATATCATTGAAACCGAGCTAGAACGCTCAATAGAAGAAATCTATAGCGAAATATCCCCAGAGCCACTTGCCGCCGCCAGTCTGGGTCAAGTTTATCGAGCGCGTCTCCACACCGGCGAAGAAGTCGCCGTCAAGGTGCAACGCCCCAACTTGCTACCCACCATTACCCTCGACCTTTACTTAATGCGGTGGATGGCAGCTTGGCTGAGTCCTTGGCTTCCCCTAAATTTAGGGCATAACCTGACTCTGATCGTCGATGAATTCGGTTACAAGTTATTTGAAGAAATTGACTACCTCAACGAAGGACGGAACGCCGAAAAGTTTGCCACTAATTTTCGCGACGACCCCAGCGTTAAAGTCCCAGCCATCTACTGGCGCTACACCAACATGCGCGTTCTGACTTTAGAGTGGATTAACGGCTTCAAGCTGAACGATACCGAACGGATTAAAGCAGCCGGATTGGAAACCGATACCTTGATCGAGATTGGCGTCACTGCTGGTCTGCGGCAGCTATTGGAATACGGCTTTTTCCATGCTGACCCCCATCCGGGTAACTTGTTTGCCATGCCAGATGGTCGCATGGCTTATATAGACTTCGGCATGATGGATCAGATGGAGGAGAATACGAAAGAAACCCTCGTCAGTGCCGTTGTTCACCTAATTAACAAAGACTATATTGAGTTAGCCAAAGACTTTGTTAAGCTGGGGTTTTTGACGCCAGAAACGGATATTGTTCCGATCATTCCAGCGCTAGAAAGCGTGTTAGGGGATGTCATCGGCGAAAGCGTACAGGACTTTAACTTTAAGACAATTACAGACAAGTTCTCGGAACTGATGTATGACTATCCGTTCCGAATTCCGGCTAAGTTTGCCTTAATTATTCGTTCTCTGGTGACACAGGAGGGATTAGCTCTCAGCTTGAATCCCAATTTCAAAATTGTCGAAGTTGCCTATCCCTACATAGCGCGGCGTCTG
Source organism: Coleofasciculus sp. FACHB-1120 (assembly GCF_014698845.1). NCBI lineage: Bacteria > Bacillati > Cyanobacteriota > Cyanophyceae > Coleofasciculales > Coleofasciculaceae > Coleofasciculus > Coleofasciculus sp. FACHB-1120. The sequence goes on from NZ_JACJTV010000017.1 coordinate 56,409, forward strand.
CTGACTGGCGAATCCCCAGAAATGCGGCGACGTTTGATTGAAGTCTTGTTCAAAGACGGCAAATTCCAATGGCAGCGCTTAGAGAACATGATAGCGATCGCTCGCTCAGATGATAACTTCGATCTGTTGCCCACAGCTCAACTGGGTTTACAGTTTCTCCTCTCTGAAGAAGGACAATTTCTGCGACGCCAAGTCCTAATTGCCTTGACAGAAGATGACCGACTTCATACCGAAGAAGTGCGACGCCTCTGGAATCTAGTCAAAGATGACCTGAAACCGTCACGGTTGTTTAATGTAGCCCTTGGAGCCTTGACGGAACTCTCCACGGATGGAGTCGCAGCCCTATTACCTTCTTTTGCCACACTTGCTGCCTTTCAGGAGAGAGAATAGATTGTTGGGTTTTAGGGAATCGGTAATCGGTAATTGGTAATTCCATTACCGATTCCCTGTTACCCTTTTACCCGTTACTCATTAGGAGTGTTTAGTGTATTATTTTCCAGATCCGCCGTATTTTTTACTGGTTTTCGGTTTGTTTGCTGGAATAACCTGTGGGCTGGCTTTTGAAGCCACCCTCAAACAGCAAGTACGAGAATGGTCAAAGAACCGCTCCACCCGAACTTTGGCTCAGATGCAAGGGATACAATTACAGTTGCCATTCCTGGGAATTTGTGGCGGAATCTGTCTATTTCTAGTAGCTGGATTAGAGGTTTTTGGCTTTCCCGGATGGCTGTCTTTTGGAACTTCGATGCCGCTCACCCTATTTATTGGCTTGTTAGTTTGGTCGCAACTCAAAAGCCTTTTAGGTCAACTAGAACGTGGTGGCTCCCGCGCACTTGATTTAGATGTTTGGGAATAAACGATTAGCGATTGGCATTGCTATTTAAAAGAGACAGGGTAAGCAATTGCTTACCCTATCTCTTTTAGGTTAGATATCGATGATTATTCGGAAACAAAATTAGTAGACATCCGCAAAGTCCCAACCATCAACATAGCCTAAAGGTCCTGGCGTCGCCCCAGGAACAACAACTTTATACCACTTGTTGCTCCATTGGTTTTGGTCTGGATGGAAGTCTAGAGTTGTGCCAGTTGGTAAAGTTTTAATAATCCGACCCGAACATGGCGATGACCGAACGTTTAACGGGCCTTTTCTAACGCGAACCTTTCCAGGGGCGAGAGGATTAATTATCATCCATCCTTGAGAGCGATTGGTTTCACAAGCATTGGTAGAATTGAATCCGTAAGTTACACGAATCCAAGTATAACCATTGCCTTGCTGAGTGCCTCCGCTAGGATCGTTGAGAACATCAGCTCCTGGTTTAGCAACGCGGAGGATACGGCAGCTGGTACTGGGACAAGAGCGAATGTTTACGGTACTCAGGACGTTATAAACCCGACCATCATCCGTCGCTGTGCCAGCGATACCTGCACCGAGAGCATTTGCCGTACCAACTCTAGCTTTGATCGCTTCGCGGGCTGTTTGAGCTTCAGTAACCCCTCCCGCCTGTTCTGGTGCGACAGTTCTAGGAGCAAATTTGTTACCATCTTGAGAAGGTTCAGCTAAATTTTTAGGGACGGACAAACCTACTGCAAGGGCTAGTAGCGTAACCGTTGTGGCACATCCACCAATTACTTTAAGAGATCCAAGGCGCATAGCAGTTCTTTTCCTTTAAGTCAGTCTGTGAAGGTCGTTTTCCTTCCGCATGTTATTAAACACAGTGCTGCAAACTGATTTTTCGGACTTGCCTAGAATCGAGAATTACATATCCATCTAAAGGTAGATTTAGAAGTCAGTTAGGAACCTTTTGAGTCTAATTTTTATCTTTATTCCAACTTTCCGGCTATAGAAAAAGGCGATCGCCTTTACAACTGAAAGCGATCGCCTTTGTGATTTAAAGCGAGAAAAAATTCAACAGCTTGCCGGTGTGAAGATAGCGGCTTCGATACGATTCAGGGCTTTTTCCAGATCGTCGTTCATGATTTGAATATCGAATTCACTCGCCGCAGCAATTTCGGCTTCGGCACGGTTAAGCCGTCGCGCGATCGCGACCTCTGAATCTTGCCCGCGTCCTCGGATTCGATTCTCTAGTTCGCTAACGGAAGGCGGTAGGATAAAAATCTGTAGAGCGCTTGGGAAATTTTGTCTGATCTGCCGCGCCCCTTCTAGTTCAATTTCTAATATCACCCACTGACCCTGCTGGATTTGCTCCTCCACTTGTCCTCGCAGGGTTCCGTAACAGTTACCAGCAAACTCAGCCCACTCCAGCAATTCACCGGCTTTCACCATTTGGTCAAACTGGTTGCGGCTGACAAAATAATAGTGTTTGCCCTCAATTTCACCGAGACGAGGGGCGCGAGTCGTCGCGGATACAGAAAAATACAGTTCCGGATGACGCTGCAAGAGCGATCGCAGCAATGTACCTTTGCCCACGCCACTCGGCCCAGTCAAAACAATCAGTCTGCCAGTTTTCATGCTCCTGTCACCCGTGAAAATGCCTATTTTATTGCTTTAGCCGATTGCCTTAATTGTTGCTGGCATTCGCGTCTTTGCCAATCACAAAGCGATGGGCAACGGTTTCAGGCTGAATGGCGGAGAGAATGATGTGGCTTGAATCGGTAATAATCACCGCGCGAGTGCGACGCCCATAAGTCGCATCAATCAACTGTCCTCTATCTCTAGCATCGGTGATAATCCGTTTAATGGGCGCAGATTCTGGACTGACAATGGCAACCACTCGGTTTGCAGACACGATGTTACCAAAACCGATATTGATTAACTGAATGTCCATAAAAAACTAGCGGCATAACCGCCTAAAAAGCTTATTTAAGTCTAGTTCCCATGTTATCTACAAAATTTTTGACTTACAAGCCTAAAATCCACAAAAACTCGCGTTTTTAAGGGATCGCTGCTTTTTTTTCCCTTTTACCCCTATTATCTATGCCGAAAGACAGAGGTAAGCTTTGCAGGCACCTTAAACCTCAACCGCAGAAACTTTGAACGCGATCGCACTCGGCTTAAAAACTCATCGCCGTCGCCAATCTGCCTAAGCCAATCTCTCTAAACAGAAACGGGTGATACTCATTAACGCACAAGCCTCCTTTAAAATAGCTTTGTGCATTTTTTTGCCGGAAGTAACCTCAAACTGAGAGGATAGAAAGAGACTACTCCTCGAAATCTTTACAAAAAATACCGATCGCGCGTGCAACTCGTTGACTTTACTACCTTAACTGCCGCTTGTTCTGAACTGCGTGCTGAGTGGATACCGGCGCGGCTGGAACAAGTTTATCAGCGCGATCGCTTTACAATTTCCATCGCCCTGCGAACCCTGAAGCGGCGGAGTTGGCTTACAGTTTCTTGGCATCCGCAAGCTGCGCGTGTTTGCATTGGCGATCCACCTCCCCGCACGCCAGATACATTTACCTTCAGCGATCAGTTACGACATCAGTTGGGTGGCTTTGCTTTGGTGGCGATAGAAGCAAGTAGCGCTGACGCAAATACACCTTCAGCGATCGCACCTTGGGAACGAGTGATCGATTTACAATTTGCCAGACGTCCTGGAGATCCGGCTATCTGGCACCTGTACGTTGAAATCATGGGCAAATACAGCAACGTCATCCTTACAGGTGCAGACAACCTTATTGTTACCGCCGCCCATCAAGTCAACGCCCAACAATCTAGCGTCCGTACCATCCTGACCGGACAGCCATACGAATCTCCACCCGCCCTCACTGCAACTATCCCGACTTTAAACGAATCCCAAGAACGCTGGCAAGAACGGCTGAGTTTAATTCCCGCAGCACTGCGGCGTCAGATACTGAAAAATTACCGGGGTTTGAGTCCAGCGCTGGTTGTCTCAATAGTACAAGCCGCTGGTCTAGATCCAGAGCAATCCACCGATACCCTCAAACAATCTGACTGGGACGCTTTATTTCTCCGATGGCAAGAATGGCTGCAAGCAATTCTGAAAAGCCAATCCTCCCAGTCTTCTATCCCCTCGCCTACGACACTCCAGGCTCAGGGGGAGACTGGGGCAGTTTTTCATCCCGGCTGGACACCCGAAGGATACAACGTCTTGGGCTGGGGCATCGTTAAGCCTGCTGAATCAGTCCAAGAATTACTCAACCGCTACTACACCGATCGACTCAATCAACAAGAATTTAACCAGATTCATCATCAGTTGAGCCAGAAACTCAACAACGTTCTGGAAAAATTAAGGCTGAAGGCGTCTACCTTTACGGAACGCTTGCAGCAATCCGATCAAGCAGACCAACATCGGCAACAGGCAGATTTGCTGATGGCTTACCTTCAAAACTGGGAACCAGGGATGAAGTCAATTGACCTCAATGATTTTGATACCGGCAAACCCGTCACCATTCCCCTCGACCCTGAAAAAAATGCCGTCCAAAATGCCCAATCCCTCTACAAGCGAAATCAAAAGCTGAAACGCGCTCGCTCAGCCGTTGAACCGTTACTGAAAGAGGTGCAAGCGGAAATAGACTACTTGGAGCAAGTAGAAGCAACCCTGACACAGCTGGATTCTTACGATGATCCAGAAGATTTACAAACACTCTTAGAAATCCGCGATGAGCTGATACAGCAGCAGTATCTACAAGATCCGGACAATCGCAGCCGTAGGGATGAGGAGGGAAGCCACCCTTATCGTTACCAGACGCCTAGCGGCTTTGAGTTATTAATTGGGCGCAATAACCGCCAGAACGACCAGCTAACCTTTCGGATGGCTGGGGATTACGACCTCTGGTTTCACACCCAGGAGATTCCTGGAAGTCATGGGTTGCTCAGGGTTGCGCCCGGTTCTGTCCCGGAAGAAGCCGATTTGCAATTTGCTGCCGATTTAATTTCCTATTACAGCCGCGCCAGACAAAGCGATCGCGTGCCAGTTGTCTACACGGAACCCAAACACGTCTACAAACCCAAGGGTGCCAAACCGGGGATCGCTATTTATAAGCAGGAGCGCATTATTTGGGGGAGTCCTCCCGCAGCGATCAACTATCTAAGGTAGGAATTTTACAAAAAAATGTAAATATTTCTTACTAAAAATGTGTATTTCCTGTTACAGTAAATATTAAAGAAATCTTACGGCTGGCGGTTGGGAACGCGCAGCTCTGGATTTCCTCGGATTAACGACAACAAAAATAAAGATTTTGTTCAACCAGCTGTCACATCAGCTGGTTTTTTTTCAGTGGTGAGTAGTCATTAGTCATATTGCAAGCCCTCCCTTTCAGATGCCCGATCTAAGTCAGGCATCTCGCCTATAAGAATCCTTTAGGACTGAATCTGGGAGTATCCCCAATTAAGAGGAACGCGACCCCGCAAGCAAAGCGCGGCGTGGCGTTCTGCCAATCACGCATGACTAATGACTAATGGCGCTTCACTAGAATGTAAATGTGGTGCGGATAGTGCCGATCACAATATCATCGTTACGATTATTGTGGTCGGGAGCGGTGAGCCAGATAACCCCAGGCGTGATGGCGATATTGTCCGTCAATTGATACTGATAGAACGCTTCAATGTGCAATGAAGTATCGTTATCTTCTCCCACTGGCGGGATGGGGATGCCTGCTGCGGTTAATGCGCCGATTGCGCCCGGATTAATATCGATGGTTGAGTTAGTGACTTTCGGCTCCATGCCAACGACAATGCCAGCCAAGTTGCCTTGTTTACCCAAATCTGGGAAGGCTAGGGTGACAGCCCAGTTCCAGATGTCAACTTTGCCACGATCAATGAGTCCTCCTAAAGTAGAGAGGTTGCGCGTGTTGGTGTAGCCAACCCAGCCACCCAAAACAAAGCGATCGCTCAGTTGCCAGGATAACTCCACACCGTAAGAATTGCTGCTCACGGGGAGATTGGTGCTGAACCCTAAGTTCGTTAAACCCCCGCCGACTGAACTACCGTCAATATCGGTATCAAAGAAGCGGGCAAGTCCGCCCTGGAAATTCGCGAGATTGCTACCCGTGCCGGTGTCATTGTTGTTGTAGGAATGAACGTAGGTTAAACCCAACTTCAAGCGATCGCTTGGCTTGATCAGTAGCTGTGCCAAAGCACCGTAAGGCCCATTGAACAAACCACCATCTTCTCCGGGGTTGGCGGCATCACCCGCTAAATAGCCTAAGCTAAGTTCAAAGCGATCGCCCAACTGCTGCCTTAGTCCAAGTCCAGCACCTTCTGCTAGGTAATAAATCGGGGGGCGTGTTCCAAACGTGGATAGTGCCCCAGTCGTACCGTCACCGTCGAGGAAGTTGACGGTATCGGTAAAGTCATCCGCCGCACCTGCATTTGCCGCAAGTACGACTTCTGTTCTCTCACCGAGGGGGAAAGCGTACAGAAATGCATCGACGAAAAGATCATTATCAGTCGCACCTGAGAAAAACAGGTTGCCTTCTGGTGTCAGGGTGCGTTCGGTAAGAGAACCTAGCCCTTCCGCTTGCAATCGCGTTCTCAGCACATCTTTCCCGGTGAAGCTAGTTTCAAAATTCAGACGGGTACGATGACCAAAAATCGTTACATTGTCGATGTCATCGCCATTAGCATCTTCGCCGTTGAAAATCCCTGCCAGCGCAAAGATCGCTTCTCCCTGTAGTTTGGTGGTAGTGGAAAATTGATGGCTTTCCAGAAAAGCGGTGCGACCTTCTAAATTATCGACCCGTGTCCGCAATGTCGCCAGTTCTACGCCAAATTCATCAATCAATCGCTGTAATGTAGCTAAATCCGCTTTGGTGACGAAATCTGCCGAACTGGCGGCAATCAATTTCTCGATTTGTTGCAGACAAGCATTCAACCCCGCAGCAAATTCATACCGACTGAGTGCCCGATTGCCGCGAAAGGTGCCATCGGGATATCCTGCAATACAACCGTAACGTTCTACAAGCGATCGCAGCGCTTCATACGCCCAATCGGTCGGTTCTACGTCTTGCAGTTGGGAAACATTTGTGACTTGTTCCAGAGAACTATCTGCGCCCTCTGGATTGGTATAAACATCGATTTGTTCTAAAACCTCGGCATCAGTCGTCACTGATGTCGGGGTGGTAGCTGGGATTTGGGCTAAATCTGTCACTGTTGACTGATTTGGCGTCATCACCACTGATGCTGGTGTTTCTATCTCGACAACAGATGTCTCTTTCAACTTCATCTCGGAATTGGTAATCGGCGCAGCTTCAACGGCTACCGTGTTTGATACCAATTCTTCATTTTTTTGATGCGATATCTGAGATTCTTGTTTGCCCTCATCAAGCGGGAGAGTGGGAGCGATCGCTTCCTCGATTGTGTTCTCCACTTCCATCACCGCTGGAGTTTCAGTTGCGAATGCCCCAGCATCCATTACCAGCATTGCACCGAACACGGCTGGGCTTACTAGCAGCGCATTCCACAGACTTTTAAAGTTCATTTCTCACTCCTCACACCCTTTCAAGATTCTCAGCTGCGACTGACTGCTCTACAGTTTGCCGAAGACAATTTATTGACAATTCTGCTGAATTTTGATTATAAACTGCCCTTTTCCAATGAAAAGCATCCGTTGCTGCTGAGAAGTTTTGCTTTTAAACACTTAAGAGACAAGATTTCTCCAACTTTTACAATCCCCCCTCATGGCATTTACCAGTCAAAACTTAACTATCGGCAGCAACATCATACTAAAATGAGAATTATTATCATATCTTTAAAATAAGACTCATTCTCAAAAAAAGAGATTGACACTTCCACCGTCTACCAGGAGATAAACCGTGACGCCCCCTAGAATCCGGCATCAAATCCGACATCATCCGAGTAAATTTGTCCTACCCCTATTACTGCTGCCAGTGTTCGCTGCTGCTGGGTGTAGCTCATCAAATACTTCTGTCCCATCGCCACAGCAGAGTGCTTCGCCGCAGTCGCCAGTAGGGGCGCAGAATCCGAACTCTCCACGGGTGGTCGCAACTTTTTTGCCGATGTATTGGTTTACTAAGGCAGTTGCGGGTGACAAAGCGCAGGTAGAAGTTTTGGTGCCACCCGGCTCGGAAGTGCATGAGTATCAAGCGACACCCGCAAACGTGCAAGCGATCGCCCAAGCAGATGTGCTGGTAAAAAACGGCTTGGGATTGGAAGAATTTCTTCAAGAAACCATAAAAAATTCTGGAAACGCCCAGCTCAAAGAAATTGATAGCACTAAAGGCATGAAAGTCTTAGAAGACGCCTCACCCGTGGCGAACGCTGGTCAAAATGCCAGCCATGAAGATCATAACCACGAGGGAGAAGCCGGTAAAAAGGCAGAAGAACACGACCACGCAGAAGGAAATCCTCACGTTTGGCTCGATCCAGTCCGAGCCAAACAGCAAGTGGAGAATATTCGGGATGGTTTAATTGCAGCCAATCCTGAGAACAAAGCGACTTATCAAGCAAACGCCACCGCCTACATTCAGCAACTGGAAGCGCTAGACAAAGAATTTCAGCAGCGTCTGCAACCCTATCGCGGTTGTACTTATGTCACCTTCCACGACGCTTATCCTTACATTGCTCAGCGCTACCAGCTTCAGCAAGTTGCAGTGGTTCAGATTCCCGAAGATAACCTCTCCCCTACTGATATCCAAAAGGCGGTCGGAGCAGTGAAAAAGTACAATGTTAAAGCGCTGCTGGGGGAACCAGGAACTGACAATAAATTGCTTGAAAGTCTCTCCACCGACTTGAAATTAACCCTGAGAACCATCGATCCTCTGGAAAACGGCCCCCTGACTCCGGAGCATTATTTCACCGCGATGAAGCAAAATCTGCAAACCCTGGAAGCTGCTTGCAAGTAGACGTGAGAAACTCTGACGCCCCTAATTACCCATCTCCAATTCTGAAAGTTGACGGCTTAACTGTATATTTAGGAAGCTATCTGGCGCTTCGGGATGTCTCTTTTGATTTGCTACCCGGAACTAATACAGCAGTAGTTGGCCCGAATGGTGCCGGTAAAAGTACGCTGGTGCAAGCAATTCTGGGATTAATTCCGCGAAGTGCTGGAAAAGTAGAAATTTTTGACCGTCCAGTTGAACGTTTGGGTCGTTGGTGTCACTGGTTAGGCTATATGCCGCAAAATTTTATCTTTGACCGGAGTTTTCCAATTTCTGTCGCCGAATTGGTGGGGTTGGGATGGGCGAAGAAAAATCAGGAGTCAGGAAAACTCAAGCCTCAAAACTTTTTGTCATTCTGGCGGGAAGATGAAAAGAAATCAGATGCGATCGCTTCTGCCTTGAAACGGGTAGACGCTTATCACCTGCGCCGTCAATCTATCGGTACCTTGAGTGGCGGTCAACTCAAGCGAGTTTTGCTGGCTTATTGTCTGGTGATGCCCCGTCAACTTCTGGTGCTGGATGAAGCGTTTGCTGGTATTGATGTGCAGGGTGCAGCAGATTTTTATGCTTTGCTGAATGAACTCAAACGTGAGGAAAATTGGACGGTGTTGCAAGTTTCCCACGATATCGACATGGTAAGTCGCCACTGCGATCGCGTTCTCTGCCTCAATCAAACGGTAGTCTGCACTGGCACCCCAGAAATTGCCCTTTCTCCCCAAAACTTGCTAGCGACTTATGGCCCAAGTTTCAGTCGCTATCATCATCACCACTAAAAAAATTAAAAAATTAAAAGTGCAAAATTAAAAAGGCAAAAAATTTTTAATTTGCTTCATCCAAATGTTCTGCAACCGAGCGATAGAGGTCTAAAACGTGATTATCTTGAAGGCTATAGAAGACCTTGCGCCCACGCTTGCGGTAGCTGACCAATCGCAGGGCGCGTAAGGCTCTCAGCTGATGGGAAACCGCTGATTCGCTCATTTCTAGCGCTGCTGCTAAGTCACACACACACAGTTCTTCAAGTGCCAAAACTGATAAAATCCGCAGGCGATTGGCGTCTCCTAAGAGACTAAAGAACTCTGCCATGCGCTGGGACTTCTCGATGCTGAGAATCTGAGTTTGTAATTGGTGAGCGTTATCGATGTCAACCGGGTGTGGCGGATTACAATTTAGATTTTCTGTCTTCTGAAAGTCGCTGTTTACAGCTTCATCAGATGAAAGTTGCACTGACATTTCTCAAAATAGCTAGATACTCTTATCGTAACTGATTCGCTGATGTGGATGGAAAGCTCATGACTCTCCTAGATTGGTCGATCTCATTTCATGTTCACTGGCTAGCGATCGCAGATAGCGCTAATTTAATCACCTTGTTGCAGTTTCCCTTCATGCAACGAGCGATCGCAGGTGGCGTCTTGATGGGACTTCTCGGCGGCTTTCTTGGCAGTTTTGTGACTTTGCGCCAGTTGTCTTTTTTCAGCCACGCCGTTGGTCACGCAGCCTTAGTCGGGCTAGTGATGGGAGTCTTGTTGCAGCTAAATCCCACCTGGATGCTACTACCCTTTACGGTAATTTTTGGTTTAGCGGTTCTCTACCTGATTGACCAAACCAATCTCGCCAGCGACAACATCCTCAGCATTGTGCTATCCGGTGCCTTGGCAATTGGCGTCATTCTCAGCAGCTTCATCCAGGGCTATCGGGGCAACCTCTTAGGCGCTTTATTTGGCGATATTCTCGCAATTAATAACACCGACTTGGTGCTGGTTTTCCTATTGCTTGTGGGCAGCGGTATATTTTTACTGTCAACGCTGCGAGAGCAAATATTGTTGACCCTGAACCCTGATGTGGCAAAGGTTCAGGGTGTTCCAGTCCAGCTTTATCGCTACTTATTTGTTGTACTGCTGTCCCTGGCAGTTGCCGTTTCTATCAAAGCTGTGGGGATTTTACTCGTAAATGCCTTTCTAGTGATTCCCGCTTCTACTGCCAAGTTGCTGAGTCACCAATTTATCTACTTTCTCTGGCTCTCGGTTTTCTTGGGAGCGATGAGCAGCGTTGCTGGAATGATTGTATCCGGTCTTTTCAACTTTGCTTCTGGCCCTAGTATTGTTCTCGTCCAGTTTTTGCTGTTTCTAGCCGTTCTCGGCTGGGCAAAGCTGAATCTGCAAGCTAGCTGAGGTAAGGAAGGTTAGCGGGTTGCAGATTAGCTGGTTGAAGGTTAGCCGGTTTATGAGAACTTTCAACGGCTGTAAACCTTCAACCCCTGTAAACTTTCAACCTTCATTTAGCCGCAGTTGCAGCCGTGATGGGAGCAGCCTTGTCCAGATTCGTGACCATTGGCACAAGCTTCGCCGCAGTAGTATTTACCACTTTTTTCCACCGCTTCGCTGATGGAAACAACGCATAAGCAGGATTCACAGGCACATTTCATCGAAGTTACGGTAGTCATTGCTTTGTCCTAGTCAACTCTTCATTTACTATAACATCTGAACAGATATTCAGATATCTGTCCTTTTCAGGAATCGTCATAAAGATAGCGATCGCCCTTGCTGCAACCGGAATCTCTGGCAAAAACTAAAAATATTAACCAATCTGCCACTAGGGGCTTGTCAACACCTTCTAACTTTGTTAATTTAATAAAGCACCAAAAAAAGTGCGCCGGGATAGCTCAGTTGGTAGAGCAGAGGACTGAAAATCCTCGTGTCCGGAGTTCAAATCTCCGTCCTGGCATTTTCTAAAACATAGATTCAGCACATATTTTAGCTGATTATTATTGCTAAATTCTTATCGAGATTCTAGTAGAGTCTATATGAATCCTGATTAATAATAGATAGCTATATAGCCATAAATTAAGGGATTTAGATTCATGGCAACCCGCTTTTCTGCTGACTTGGTTTTGTCCTGTTCTCGCTTCAATCCCTGATAGGGATTTAGATTAATTGGAACAACCCTGATCCTTCACTCCCCGCTGGTTGGGAGAAGGTGTTTCAATCCCTGATAGGGATTTAGATTAATTGGAACATTGACCATCAGTACGACAAGTCAAAGATAGGTCGTTTCAATCCCTGGTAGGGATTTAGATTAATTGGAACAAAACGGTGGGTCAGAAAGTGGGTCAGAAAGTGGTTTCAATCCCTGGTAGGGATTTAGATTAATTGGAACACATGATTTATTCAAAGAACAAGATAGGCGCTTCGATGTTTCAATCCCTGGTAGGGATTTAGATTAATTGGAACCTGGTAACTTTTTCCAGCCCCGCTATTTATTTTTTTGTTTCAATCCCTGGTAGGGATTTAGATTAATTGGAACTCGATAAGAGCGAGGATTCAGAAGCAACCAAGAATAAGTTTCAATCCCTGATAGGGATTTAGATTAATTGGAACTGATGCATTTTTTTACTACAGCATTTTGACTTGGCGTTTCAATCCCTGATAGGGATTTAGATTAATTGGAACCGACCTCCCCAACAAAATGATTCAAGGATTTATCTGTTTCAATCCCTGATAGGGATTTAGATTAATTGGAACCCTGGTTGAAATTACTGTCCAGGGAATCGGTATGTTTCAATCCCTGATAGGGATTTAGATTAATTGGAACTTGGGAGCGCGATTGCTGGAAGTTCGGCAACAAGTGTTTCAATCCCTGATAGGGATTTAGATTAATTGGAACAAGCCCACCCACCCACCCATCAGCCGGTGGTGATTGTTTCAATCCCTGATAGGGATTTAGATTAATTGGAACAACCGCAGCCGCAGCCCGACCGGGACACCGCAACCGGTTTCAATCCCTGATAGGGATTTAGATTAATTGGAACTAGTAATGAAAAGCTTGAGCATCAACGGGAGACATGTTTCAATCCCTGATAGGGATTTAGATTAATTGGAACTTTTTTACCGAAAAGCTTTAATCATTTTAAAAGTGTTTCAATCCCTGATAGGGATTTAGATTAATTGGAACTTGAGCGGAAGCGGGGGGAGCGAACCCCAACGACCCGTTTCAATCCCTGATAGGGATTTAGATTAATTGGAACTCTAACTCGTATCAATTCAGATTCAGGATTCGCTGTTTCAATCCCTGATAGGGATTTAGATTAATTGGAACTAGCCAGCTTCTTTCCAGGGATTGAGACGCGAACGCGTTTCAATCCCTGATAGGGATTTAGATTAATTGGAACCACTGGGTTGATACCTGGGATGGAGTCTGTACTAAGTTTCAATCCCTGATAGGGATTTAGATTAATTGGAACTTGATACCAATTCAATCGTTCAGAACGGCTAGCCCGTTTCAATCCCTGATAGGGATTTAGATTAATTGGAACTTTCAGTCTCACCAAGAACATCAACAGTAGCATCCAGTTTCAATCCCTGATAGGGATTTAGATTAATTGGAACTTGGAGATCCAAAACTTCAGAAGAATCCAATTAAGTTTCAATCCCTGATAGGGATTTAGATTAATTGGAACCAGTGTAGTAGTGGAAGGATTGAGAATCAACGGGAGTCATGTTTCAATCCCTGATAGGGATTTAGATTAATTGGAACCTGAACATCAAGCAGGCAACGTTCCTAGCGATGCGTTTCAATCCCTGATAGGGATTTAGATTAATTGGAACCTCACATTTGAGAATCTGGTCGAGGTAGCTCTTTGCTGTTTCAATCCCTGATAGGGATTTAGATTAATTGGAACCCCCGCAACTGGGGCATTTCAGGGCTTGACTCATGTTTCAATCCCTGATAGGGATTTAGATTAATTGGAACCTCAGGTCAAGTAGAGTTAGGGTATCTCGAAAACCGTTTCAATCCCTGATAGGGATTTAGATTAATTGGAACGGGATTGGCATTTTAAACCGGTGTTACCCACCGAGTGCAAGTTTCAATCCCTGATAGGGATTTAGATTAATTGGAACTTCTGACCTTGGGGCGCTGGGAGAATATGTTGCCGATAAGTTTCAATCCCTGATAGGGATTTAGATTAATTGGAACCCGCCCAGCGCCACGCCTTTAAGGTTTCGAGAGAAGTTTCAATCCCTGATAGGGATTTAGATTAATTGGAACACTCGTTAATCCTCCGCTAGCGTTATGGGCAACCCAGTTTCAATCCCTGATAGGGATTTAGATTAATTGGAACTGAGGACTTTGGCGGTTCTTATACGTTCAGCAAAGTTTCAATCCCTGATAGGGATTTAGATTAATTGGAACTTATTATCTCGCTTTACCCGATTAGAAAACTTACGTTTCAATCCCTGATAGGGATTTAGATTAATTGGAACCTTCTTGCAGCTTGGTTTGAGCTTCTTTAACACTAGTTTCAATCCCTGATAGGGATTTAGATTAATTGGAACATGTCTATTATTCCTCCGAGCGTATGGAAAGAAAAGTTTCAATCCCTGATAGGGATTTAGATTAATTGGAACTGATGCCTTCAAGGTCGCGCCTGGTGCCAATCAATGTTTCAATCCCTGATAGGGATTTAGATTAATTGGAACTTATCGCCTCAAGAAAAGGCAGAACTTGTTAAAGGTTTCAATCCCTGATAGGGATTTAGATTAATTGGAACCGGCTTATTCACGAGCTGGGTTGTACTCCTGAACGTTTCAATCCCTGATAGGGATTTAGATTAATTGGAACTCGTTGGTTAGTTCGGTCGGCGCAATTTTTATATGTTTCAATCCCTGATAGGGATTTAGATTAATTGGAACTCGGCTCAAGTGCAAGAGACGGAATAAACAACGATGTTTCAATCCCTGATAGGGATTTAGATTAATTGGAACGGAGAATTTTACCCGGCAATTGTAAAAATTGTGATGTTTCAATCCCTGATAGGGATTTAGATTAATTGGAACCTGCTTGCCGTCGCGCTTCCCTCTCAGCTGGATCGGGAAGTTTCAATCCCTGATAGGGATTTAGATTAATTGGAACTGACCCCGGTGCGTGCTTTGTTGCGTCCAATGATTGGTTTCAATCCCTGATAGGGATTTAGATTAATTGGAACTTTTGCGCTCCCAGATAACGCATCCACTGGGATTTGTAACGTTTCAATCCCTGATAGGGATTTAGATTAATTGGAACGCTTTACGCCAGCGACATTATTAAATGGACAGAAGTTTCAATCCCTGATAGGGATTTAGATTAATTGGAACGCCATTACCGGGGTACTCACAAAAGGAGCAGCAAGTAGTTTCAATCCCTGATAGGGATTTAGATTAATTGGAACTTGCTTGGTGCTTTGGCGAATCCTCAAGGGTGGATGGTTTCAATCCCTGATAGGGATTTAGATTAATTGGAACTCCTGTAATTATTGCTTTTGCAATCTGGACATTTCGTTTCAATCCCTGATAGGGATTTAGATTAATTGGAACAAAGCAATCCACCGGCTCAAACAACCGATGAAGGGTTTCAATCCCTGATAGGGATTTAGATTAATTGGAACCTTTGATGCGTAGATAGCCAACCCTGTCCCCAATGCCGTTTCAATCCCTGATAGGGATTTAGATTAATTGGAACCGTTTGACCCGTACTCGTTGGCGTTGGACGAGGTGGTTTCAATCCCTGATAGGGATTTAGATTAATTGGAACTCGCTAAAAGCAGATTTTGCGGTCAGTGCGACATGTTTCAATCCCTGATAGGGATTTAGATTAATTGGAACCAGATGGGCATTGCACAGAGCTTGCATCCCCGATAAGTTTCAATCCCTGATAGGGATTTAGATTAATTGGAACCTGAATAGTTAACTTAATTCCCTCTATTAGCTAGTGTTTCAATCCCTGATAGGGATTTAGATTAATTGGAACCTGATTAACTGTAAATCCTTGACGGTTGTATGATGTCTTGTTTCAATCCCTGATAGGGATTTAGATTAATTGGAACTTTTCGGGTTTTCCTGCTGCCGCTACTTTTAATCAGTTTCAATCCCTGATAGGGATTTAGATTAATTGGAACTATTTATAAGCCTGGTCGAGTTTATCAGCCAGGTGAGTTTCAATCCCTGATAGGGATTTAGATTAATTGGAACTCGAGATCCCAAAACCTACTCGGATCGTGGCTGTGTTTCAATCCCTGATAGGGATTTAGATTAATTGGAACTATAAATTGGGGAGTTGAGTATAAACTTCAGTCAACTTTTGTTTCAATCCCTGATAGGGATTTAGATTAATTGGAACAGTTACATCTAGAGTCATCGATACTTTAATCAAGTGTTTCAATCCCTGATAGGGATTTAGATTAATTGGAACGCTAGATGGAGAAGCTTTAAGCATTTTATCAACGTTTCAATCCCTGATAGGGATTTAGATTAATTGGAACGTGGATAAAAGCGCTAGAAGTCACGGCGGTTTATGTTTCAATCCCTGATAGGGATTTAGATTAATTGGAACCTCTCGGCAAAGCTGACGGCGCGAATGGTCTTACCAGTTTCAATCCCTGATAGGGATTTAGATTAATTGGAACCCTGTAAACGATAGATTTAGTGAGTCAGCCAAATCTGTTTCAATCCCTGATAGGGATTTAGATTAATTGGAACAGACTTATTATCATATGGTCAAGCCTGCCAATTATGTTTCAATCCCTGATAGGGATTTAGATTAATTGGAACTACTTTCACCCATCTTTTGAAGGAGTCTCGTTCTGTTTCAATCCCTGATAGGGATTTAGATTAATTGGAACTTGGCTATTCCCTCCGAGTAGCGTGTCCTGGGCATGTTTCAATCCCTGATAGGGATTTAGATTAATTGGAACTGGATTAATCGGATAGATAAGGTCGAATGGAAATCGTTTCAATCCCTGATAGGGATTTAGATTAATTGGAACGTCACTGTGTAGCCTTGACGATTGAATTTAGCTTTGTTTCAATCCCTGATAGGGATTTAGATTAATTGGAACACTCATAGGGATTGTATGTAGATATCCTCTCTATGTTTCAATCCCTGATAGGGATTTAGATTAATTGGAACTTTTTATCCGGTTCCACTCGCTCAACCAATGCTCTGTGTTTCAATCCCTGATAGGGATTTAGATTAATTGGAACGTTGCTGAACCATAATAGTTAATTGTTAGTAAAGGGTTTCAATCCCTGATAGGGATTTAGATTAATTGGAACTTCTAAACAGTTTCAAACTTGCGTACACAGTTTTGTGTTTCAATCCCTGATAGGGATTTAGATTAATTGGAACGGCGGGAGCCGAAAAAGCTTGCTGTATTTAGTTTTCGAGGTACTGTTGCGTGAATTGAGATAATCATATCATTTGAGGCTGTGGGGTGAGCAAGAGGCGAAAACACTTTTTCGCTGGAACGCTTGGTAGTAAAGCGAAAAACAAGTTGCGCGGAAGATGAATTGTTCACCACAAAGGTCAAATGCTTGTACGCGGTGTGCTTCAGCCAGTTTCTGCTCCCCGTTTTAGCTGAACACCTACCCATCCGCGCATTCGGCAAAAAAGATAGTTTCATCTCGTGGCTGTTCTCCGCCAATCCGTTCTATTTTTCTTTGGCAACAGCCACAGAGAAAGTAAAAGCGGATGCTATCAGTATCGGGTTTAATCAGCTTGCTCAAGCGCGATCGCAATTTAGCATACTGGGTATCTGTCAGCTCACACTCAAATACGCTTAACTGCATCCACTGCCCATAAGATTTGAGAATGGAGTGGATTTTAGTGCGCCGCTTGTCTTCTGGAATATCGTAACTGACAACAATATACATAGTGCAGGCAGGATTGAGAAGCGGTTACTTCAGAACTAAAGGCGGATATTTTTCGATTTCGCCCATCAGATACTTCGCCAGCAGTCGCGCTTGGATTTCAAAAGATTCCTGATAAGTGCATTGCTTTTTCATGACTGGATGTGTGAATTTAGTTTGTTTCTTTTGTTCGTACAACCGCAAAAATTTATGCAGCCCTTCCTTGGTCAGAGATACAGCCTTAGAGAGGGGTTCCTCAGTAAAATCATCTTTTGTGAGCGATCGCTTATTCAGTGCCGATAGCACAATGGCATCCACCACCAAAGGACGAAACTCTTCCATCAAATCTAAAGCTAGGGAAGGGCGACCATAACGCTCAACGTGCAGGTAGCCTAGATAAGGGTCAAATCCTACGATGTTCGTTGCACTCTGAATATCGTGGCGTAGCAAAGAGTAGCCAAAGCTAAGAATTGCATTAACCGGGTCAGTTGGAGGGCGGCGATTTCTGGCTTTAAACTTAAATTCTGAGCCTTTTAGCAAATGGTCAAAGCAACCAAAATAAGCAGCACTTCCTGCACCTTCTAAGCCTCGCAGAGAATCGATTCTGAGAGTTTTATCAATGGGAGCGATTGCTTTCTCTAATCGAGTAATATTTGATTGCAAATCAAGTTGAGAACATTCCCGTTCTCGACGCAACAGGTTAATTCGGTAGTTTTTCAATTTACCGCGTACAAATCCCCGCACTAGATGCACCGCCTGTTCCGTCTCGCCAGCCGCTTTCCACTGGGCTTTTCTTACAAAGATGTTTTTGGTCATTTCTGGCTCCAATCTACCTAAATAGCGTCCACTACTCGTTAAAAAAGATAGAGGGATGTGCCGAGAAAGCAGTTCCATAACAACAGCAGGGGAGACACTAGCACGCCCCAAAACCACGATGCCATCCACTTTAATCAGCGGTACATCTAAAATAGTTTGCTTCCCCGCTTTGACGCATAGACGTTCATCTGTTTTCCCAATAAAGGCTTCATCTTGTGTCACATAAACTGTTCCCATTTGTCCTCCTTAAATCGTGAATAGTCATCCAATCTGACAATTTTCCTAGCCCTTTTCAAAAATGAGACTCAGAGAAAAAACGCAGTTTCTCTTGTTTCTCTTCAAAAGGGGGTTGGGGGATCTCCAATTGAAACTTAGTTAATTTGCTTCTTGATAACGCCCGACTTTGTCAACCGCTTGAGGCAAACATTGGGAGTAAAGGCTGCATCCTTTACAGCGTGGACTGTAAACTGCTTTTGGCATCAGTCCCGTAGCCAGCAAATTTTGGACAGATTCAATAGTAGCGATCGCACTTTCTCGTAATTCCGCAGTTATTTCAACTTTTGTGCGTTGGTGCGAATGCGCGTAGTAGATATAGCCAGTAGTAATCGTTTGTCCTGTCATCTCTTCCAGACATAAGGCTTGGGCGCAAACTTGCAATTCATCGTTATCCCACTCGCCTGTATGTCCCCGCTTGTATTCGACTGGATACAGTTCTCCATTGGCAGATTCAATTAAGTCTGATTTCCCAATCAATTTGCATTTTTCTGATTTCAACCAGATCGCCCGAACTTGCCAAGTTTCTTCTCGATGTCCTTCTCCAACGGTATGCACTCTCTGATGTAAATCCGTGCCTTCAATTGTGTAGCTATTGTCTGCAAATTCACCGGCACAAAACATCCGCCAGCACCTGTGGGGGCAATAAGCATATTGATTTAGGGCAGCGATGGGAATGTAGTCAGTATCGTTCATAGATTTTGCGATTATATTCGTCGCCTTTGTTGGGATTTCTTTGGGAAGTAAACCTTTCCTCAACCACCCTCCTACAAGGAAACAGCCAAAGAGTTACTCCCTTTCCATACAAGGGAAAGAGGTTAGGGAATTAGTTTTTTTATTCAAAAAAAGAGGGGTTATAGGGCGTAATTATAATTCTTGCTAGGGGTTGAAATATGCAGTCGTCGCCGCATCATACCCATACCCATTGGTGTCTTACGTCCCACACCGCTGTAGAGAGCGAAATCAGCCAAGGTGTTGATGTTCTTGATTACTTCGGGTGAAACATCCCCCAGAATGCGATAGCTGATTTCTCCCGTCAACCCAATAAATTTACTGCGAGAGTCCGCCACAATTTCGGTGTGGATGTTGAAAAAACTGGGAAAGATTGATTCTATTGAAAAGTGGGACAACTCAATGCCGCTGTATTTGTTCCACCGATTCAGGAGGCTATTAAACACACTCTCTCTGGTAGGGAGGGCGGTATCGTACTGTCCTTGGCGGAAAGCGGTGGGGGTGGCAAAGCTGAAGGTAATTATGCGATCGCTATCCGATGCCTGTTCGTATAATTGAGCGTAGCTGCTAGCATTTGCCCAAGGCTGAGTAGATTGGGGAGTGCCGAGAATGCTGGTGATATGTAAATCCGCTGAACCCAGATGCCAAGGATGCTGAGGATTAAGATTCAGCCACAACTGGGTAAGTTTGCTAAATAAAGTGTCGTCCAGTAGGGAGATGCGCCACCAACAAGTCGTACCCTCTGGGATTGCCATTTTGTGTTCCCATTGCAAAGTAGAGTCTTGCAGTCCAACCCGTTTAATTTGTCGGCTACTTTGCAAGGGACTAAGAGTGAAGGCTTTGTCAGCACCGGATTGATGGAGAGAGTTTCCTAATTCCTGGTCTACAGAACTGACAAGTGTGAGAAACAGAGCGTGTAAATGCCTTCCTGTCAAAAATTGGGCCGGAATTGGTGCCTGGGGAAGTAGATTTAAAACTAAACTGTGGGGCATCTCTATCTCTATAAAAGGATTTCATGCAGTTTGATTTCTAACTCAACTCCTGAAGCGATACTGCATACAGGCTGGAATTTCTAGCTGACCAAATTTGTAGTATTGCCCCCGAATTCTGATATTTTGAATTAGGCTAACTGGGGGCATATTAACTACGTCGTAGCTAATTACTCGATGGGAAAACATCACATCTAAAGGATTGAGGAGATAGGGGAAGATGAATTCTTTTTCTGCGGATGAGCTATTTACCTCCTGAGTTTCTACAATTTTCACTTCCGCCTTACTCATCCACTTACCCAGGCGAATCCATTTCGCCAGTTTAAGTGTTTTTTTGGAAATCATGAAAAACTCAAATTTACTTTCTGGCGCAATTTCTTTTGCTCTGCCAAAACTGGGAATATTCTTCTGAGTTTTTTCCATCTCAACATGGTAGTTGTTATTCGCGTACTTCCAAGTGTTGAGAGTAGAAGAATGAGATAGCGATCGCGCTGGCGTTACATAAATTCCCTGTTGATTGAGCGGCGTTAAATGCTCCTCATATTTCGGCACTTGTTCTGGACAAAAGTAGCGATAGGAATGTTCTTTAGAAACTGTGGTGGAGTAGACTTCACTATCCACCAACCCCAGCGCATAACAAAGCGCGTAATTGTGAATTACTGCCTCTGTTTCATAAAGTCGCCCAATTTCGCGAGTTGCAAAGTAAAGGCTATCGTGTAATTCAATTTGACAACGTTGAATAATTGCCATTGCTATTACCCCGCCTTAGCAGCTTTCCCTGCCTTGGCTTTATCACCTTCAGGCTTCTGCTTAATATGCTTCTTAGCGTAAACTTTAGCTTCATCATCAGCTTTCTGCAAAATCTGCTTCATGCCCTCTTCGCTCCCTGTTAGAGCTTTCACCTCATTTAAGAGAGCAGTAAACTGATTGCCAATAAAATCAGTATGCACAATAAACTCCTCAGAAATTAACGTTTCAATTGCACTTTTAGCAGCAGCAATCACATCATCTTCATTCAGTGGATCGCGGGAGTTAATTTTATTATCGGCTTGCAGTTTGTCGTAAATTGCTTGAGTCCACAGCAAGTTACTGATAATTTCGCCATCCGCAAATACCACACCGATTAATTGATTGCGAACTCTACCTGTACGGGTAGTTTGAGCGCCATAGTGTCGAGTTCTCAGAATGTTGTTGAGAACGTACAAGAAACCAGCTTCAGTTGGGTCTTTTAAAGTCACAATACTGGGGAAGAAAACCTGGGGCTTGATGTGATCTTGTTGATTGATGCGGCTAGTCACCTCTCCTGGTTTAGAACCAGCTTCGCCCTTAGAAGCCATCGTACCGTTCTCAAAAGGAGCATTCAGGGTAAAAGTTTCGTGAGATTCATCAAAAGCGGTTATTGAAAATGCTGTATCAACTACTACTTTTGACTTTTCAGAACCAGAGTCACCGATTGCAAATCCGTAAATAATACAATCAGGATTATCCATCGCAAACTTAACGTTATATTCGCAATCCTCAGCTGTCATCAATCCATAGTTTCGTAATAACTCTCGTCCCACTAAACGTTCTGGCGTAGATTGCTTACGCTTAAACATTGTGAGGCGACTGATGGGTGCTTGGTTTTCTGCTTTAATTCCCGCCCTCACTCGTGCCTTGTTCAATTCTCCATCAGTTTGAAATAGAGGATAAGATTCAGTGATACGTACAGTTAGGAAATGAGCATATTTTCCCATTGGTTTGTAGGGAATTTCAGTGTGGAAGAACTTAGAATCAACGGTTTTTAGAAAAAACATGATTAATTTCCTACATGAAGGTTGACTACAAGGACGCGGGTTGCAAAATTTATCGGTTACAGTCAAAGGTTATCTGCTAAACCCGCAGCTACATCATTGCTTTCGTCATCAGCAGCTTGCTGAATTCTGTCGCGATTTTCTTTGTCATCTTCTAGACGATATAGAAACTCACAAGTATCTCGAATTAAGTTAATTTGTCTACCTGCAAGACGAGCGCGATCGCCTGCAAAAGATTTCTCAAATACCTCCTCAACAAAGTATCGAGCAAAATCCAAAATTGCCTCTCGTTCTTCTTCCCGCTTCTTAAATATCCAGCGCCCCTCTGCTGTAGAAGCATGAACACGATCCATCAACTTAGAAACTTCAGCCGCCACCATATCAACCATCACTCCACCTTGAAAACTTAAATCAGCTTCAAGAATAGTTTTTGCAGAAATGTCAATAGGCTTTAATACTGCATTTGCCTTGGGATTATATCGCTTATTAGCTCTGTAAAATTTGCGATATAATTCCGTCAGCTTTTTGGGATGATTTAAACTTGATTCTTCTCCCACAGTCAATTCCTCCGAATTAGGATTATATTTAGCGTAAGGGTCAAAGCAGGGATAAAAGTGATAGGCATAAAGCTTGACTTTCTCAATTCGTGCTGTTTCAACATTTTGGTTACGCACCCAACGATTTAAGTAGCTAAATACATAGAGTGGACTGGTTTCAAAATCTTTTGCAAGTTCTGTAAAACGTCCCCAGTTGGAGTCATAACCAGATTTTCCCTGTCTAGCATTAACATCAAGGTGAATAGCATAGGCGGCTGTTAGAACATTAAGGGGTGCGGAATATTCCTTCCCGTCTTCCGTCCAGCCTTCAAGAATGTAGTCAAGACGGAAGCGATCGCGTTTCATCAGCACTCTAAACGCCTGTGGCGCACTATCGAGAAATACGCTTTCTTCAAACTCCGCACCATCATTAAATGGCGGAATTGGCGACTCTGAAACTACCGTTTTGACATCCAGAATCATCGGGAAAGCAAAGGCTAACCAGCTAGGCATTACCCAAGATTCCGTATCGGTGCCATCTCGACCAGGGGGCAGCGCCATGAAGTAGAATGTTAGCGGCTGGTCTTCTGGGTAAGAAAGTTTGAAGGTTCGGTCTTTCCCTGGTTCGATATTTTCATTTATTAGGAAAGCATCTACACTTTGGTAGCGATCGCGTTCTAAATTCGCTTGCAAATCTTTACTGATAAAGTGATTGCGAATGCTAGTATCAAAACGAGTTTGAGCAATACCGTTGTATGCCTTTTGTAGAAACTTGTTTGTCTCTGGCGTGAAGTAATAAGTGGGGTAGAAATAAAGATAGCGATATTTCCCATCCTCAAATCGCTTACCCACCGCCTGCGTCTGGTTCATCAGAATTTGCCTCAGCATCATCTCTAAACCTGCAATACTAGAAATATTGCGTTTAGCGTTAGAACCACCCAACATTTGTTTATTGGTATAAACCTGGGGTGTAAATAAAACCGCTGACTCCATCTGCTCAGTTACGGTATAGGGAGAATGAGAAATCGAGCAGATTAGCTGTCGTCCTCTCCCCTGTTTTTTAGCTAACTGATAGCCTGACAATTCCTGTAGGAATACTTCAGCAGATGCTTTGGTAGATGTGGATTTTCCGGGTAGCATGACAACTCGCGTCACCCAAAGCCGCAAATCATCCCAACCATCAGGTAACTGGTACTGTGAAACAATGGGTTTAATGAGTTGGGAAATGTGAGCGATCGCTTCCTCACAAATCTGACGCACATCCTCTGGAGTTAAACCAGGATGGGTCTTTAAATACTTTGCTGCTAAGTAGTACCATTCATAAGGAACGCCGCCAGTATTGCCCTTTAGTTTGTGTTCTTTCAGGCTTTCATTAATCCGCTGAATTTCGCGGATTGGAGGTAAATACTCTGAGAGGTTCCAAAACTTAGCAATTTCCTCGACAATATCTAGATGAGGTAATTCTGGGAGTTTTTTATCTTTCTTCCGCTCAACTTCAATTAGATTAACCCGTTCTTCCCAAATTTTGCGACTAATTAAATCTCCAAATTCAGCAATCTGGTCAATCCGAATGTCGTCATCAAACTTGAAACTATAATCAGCCGACAAAACATTCTGCTGCTGAAATTTGATGAGGTTATCACTGCGGCTTTTGGCAACAGAACTTTTAATGGGATTTAGAATCCTCAGTGTGGCACTCAGGGCGACTTGCATTAAACCTGTATCGTCAAAAAACAAGTTGTAATATTCTGCATATTTCATTCCTTTGCCATCTCTGCTAAAACCTGTTTGCCGACTCCGTAGCTGACTTGCACACAGTTCTTTAATCTTCGTTACCACCCGTTTTGGTACATCCTCAACTGGAACAGGGGGCGCATCCCGCCGAGCTAAATAGATTACACCAGTTGGCAGATATAGCAGTGGTTCATAGTAGGTGCAATCCTCCGTATTAAGGCTAATGTGCGCTTCCATCAAAGCGTTATTCACTACATTTGTGAGTACGCCTCGGTTCTCTGCAATACTGTGGTAAGTAAATTTTAGTTGTCCATCACTTAGGCTATGGATTAACTCATTTAGCCTTGTATTTTCAGCATCTTGGGGATGTTTGATAATTGAAGCTAGGGAATCAGCTAAACAGGTTAAGTCGGAGAGAGCGCGAAGGGTGCGATCGCGTAATACTGGATTTAGTCCAAACTCCGAAAAGTTCCAGTTCGTATCCCAACGCCGTTGAGCGTTATAAGCGATACAGAGCAAATCATCCAGATACTCTCGATAAGCTTCTGGATCATCAGGATTGATGAAGCGACCCAAACCTAGCTGACGAACTTTTTCATCAATAATTTGACGATGCTGTTCTAGCGGTAGCTTGCGACAATCAGCAGGAGCATCCGGGAATTTCTCAAAGTCATGCAGAATAAACCCAGCAATTAACATCCGGCGTTCTAGTTCTCGCACCACTCGCTGCACAGTGGTATTAAGTTTTTCCAACCGTTGCTCAATTAAATTCGCTGGAAATAGTCCATTGAGTAAATGGGTATTGAGCGATTGATCGCCTGCATTGTCTCGTCGAACTCTATTTTTTCCTTCCGCTTCATTTTTGCGATCGAGTTCATCAAAAAACTTACCACCTTTTGCTGTAACGCCGATTGCCACTCGTAGCAGGTGTGGTAAGACATACTCTGCAAAGTCACTCATGACGCGATCGCCAGGATTCTGAGTCTGAATTGCTTCTCGCAGTAGCTTGAGTGTCAGTAACTCACGCGCTTGAGGTTCAATAGTGCGATCGCTAAGTTCAAATTCCGAATCTAGGTCATCATCCTGCAACCAATCATCTTCTGGACTATCAGATTGCTCAGAGTTTAAATCAAATAGATTTAATTGTTCAGCTTTTTCTCTAGGAACCATGTTAATACCTTGATTAAGCTTCATCCGGTGGTCGAATTCTCACCCTGCCTAATTCGGCAGTTACAATTGCGCCAGATGTCAATTCATTGCCGTAAAGTTCAAGCACCCGCAGACAAACAGTTGCTTGCTGTCTGGCACTGAGATTAACCAAGCGCAAAATGCCACAGTGAGAAGTTCCCCGCACAATTGCCAACTCTCCAAAATCCTTATCGAGAGTTACCAAAATCCGACCTTCGCTGTAGGCTGTTGCCAAAATCTCCTCATCGCCTGGATCTTCAGACCAATCTCCAGTCCACACCACGTCATAACCAGCAGTTGCTAACTCGGTTCGCACCCCACCCCATACGCAAGTATCTAGAAGTACCTTCACCCCTGAGACTCCACAGGTAAAAGTTCAATTCGCTCGTGGCTGACTAACCGACGCGCATAGACTAAACAAGCTTGCACATCTTCCCGTTCTAACCAGGGATAACCCTCCAGCAGAGTCTCGACGGTATCACCCGCCGCCAGCATTCCTAAAATATGCTCAACTGCCAACCGACGACCCCGAATAATCGGCTTACCTCCAAAGATTTTGGGGTTGACTGTAATTCTCTCTATTAGTTTTTGCTCATTCATTGTTGACCTCTGTAGTAAAAGTAGATTCAAATGGTCTATAAACTGCAAGAGGTAGCTTAGTCAGCTGGACAATAAAAAGCTACTCGCTCCTCTAGAGCCTCTTTTTCACCAACCAGGTGTGTAAGGTGACGAATTCCCCTTACCGCAAAGTCGGCTGACTCCTGACACTCCTCAAGTTGAATCTGCTGACTCTGACTTTGAGTTTGCTGATTGTGAAGCATTTGCATAATTTCTTTATGCTTCTCCTCCAACTCACTGAGCCGACTGTCGTGGTTAGAGAGTCGTTCATCTTGGAGGGCATTCTGTCGCCGCTCTGCTTCAAGTGCGTCAACTAAATGGCTGAGTTGGCTTAGTACATGGCGGATCAGGTACAGGTCGGCATTCTGGCTGGGCAGTTGAGTTAGCTTTTTCATGGCTAGCTTGGATTGGAATACAGATTAGAAGACATACTCCAGGCTTTACAGATCAACTAACGTCTCCAATCTCTCTTCTCTTGCTTGCGCTATTTCTACTGATTGAATAGAGATGTTGCAATTCTGGCAAAGCCCCCTCTAGTATAATGTAGGCGGAGGCAAGAGCAACCAGCCAACTCTCTACAGAAGTTCCATAAATCCCTATCAGGGATTGAAAAAGTTGACTGTAAGCCTGCGTTGTCTTCTACTCTGCCTCCACTTTTCAGTTTGAGCCAAATCCCTATCAGGGATTGAAACCCTAAGCAATCCATATTTCATCTCCTTTACTTTTGAACGAGTAAGCAAGCGTATCTAGCAGTAAAGCTGACTGACTGAAGGCAATAGAATAAGGTGCAGTTGCATCGTGAAAACTGTACTGATCGCTGATTGGGTAAATTGCAAAGTGCATGGGGAGTCTAAGCCTTGATCGCACCTCCGCAACCGGACGACGCAGCACATAACTGACTAAAGCTTGCTTCCTCAGCCGCTTGTTAATCTCACTAATCCAATAGTTGTCGGGTTGCCAAACCTCAATACCAATCAAAACCTGAACCTTCCAAGCATCTGCGATCGCGTCCAACTTGCCTGAATAGGTAAATCGCCAGTTCAGCCGTTCCTCCCGATAAGCCTTTAACTTCATAAAGGCGAGACAGTGTGCAAATGGACCTTTGGGAATAGGTTCTCCCAGCCGTTCAGCGGTTTGAAGAAGCGATCGCATAAACTCTGCTTCTGTCATCACCTCAATTTCCAGATTGCTTAAAATTCCTGGTAAATCGTAGGTTTTAAATCTATCTACCTCATTCGGTTCTGTTAGATCGTAAATCCCACACTGAAGAGGACTAGAGCCTCGAAAACTAGAAGCATCCTCTGCAATAGGATTTCCTTTATCTTTACCTGATAACTCCTGCCATTCAGTTGCCCATTGTTTCATGTTACCCGCAACCCTACCCAAACTTGTTTTAAACACTTGTTCACAAGCTGTTTTAAATGCCTTTTGACTGTCCTTATACTGCTGCACGATCGTCTTATGTCCCAACTTCCGGCAAAGCATCACCGACTGCACGGCACCCCAGCGAGAGTAATAGCCTTCAAAATCATTAATCCTGCGGTAGTTTTCACGAATTTGGTTGTGAAAAAAGGAACGGTCATAAATGCTAGTTGCCTCTAAAGGTGGAGAGTCACCTAGAAACAGCTTTTCCACTATAAAATTGGGTACGAGTGCGTATGCTGTGAAAGTTTCAAAAGTAATCTTCTGTCCATTCCGTTTATAGCCGTCATGTCGCCCTAATCTTCCTAAGCGCTGAATGAAGCTACCTGCATCAGCTGATTCAAAAATTAGGAAATTAATCTTGAAATCAACGCCGACATCAATCGTGCTAGTGCCGAGAACTAAGTCAGCTTGTAGCGATCGCTCTTTTTCCTGCTTCCCAGATAATCCCGTATTCTCCCCAACCACCAAACCATAAGGCTGCAACAGTTCCCGAAAGAACGATGTAAGACGCTTCACCGCAGCAATCGAGTTGAGAATGATTGCCCCTTTGCTACCTGGATGCTGCTGAAAGTGAGTCAGAATGAGATTACTGTTATCTTTCAACCAAGTTTCAGAAGCCTTATTGCTGGATTCCAAAGAGATAAACTGAAGAGAAATTTCTCGTGATACCTGTCGCCATCCTTCTTCTTGTAACTGGTGACACTGGGCCTCTGTATCTGGAAACTGATATTTATTCTCCTCAATTGGGTTAATCTCCTTGCACCGAAATCCAGCTAACTTTAGTCGCTCTATCAGTTGTTTATTCGGAGTCGCTGAGAGGAATAGAAACTTTTTGTAGCGATTGGTATTCTTGATTAACAGCATTGTGTTAATCACGCTGGCAATTTGCGGAGCCTGGAAAACATGAAACTCATCAAAAATAAATAGATCAAAATCCTTGTCAATCCGGTTCCACAGCTTGTCAGGACTATCATCACGAGTTAAATATGCACCTTGATGCAAGTAGTGAAAAATATCAGGATTGCTTAAGAGAATTTCTGAGTTACCAGAACGAGACTCGATCGCTGCTGCTTTTTTTAAGCCCTCATTTTCAGCATATATCTCTAACTCTTGTCCACTGAGCCGGACTACACGCGGCTTAATATCAGGCTTAAATTGTTCACTATAATCCTGATTTTGTGTTTCTTGGTCACGAGCAAGTTCATTAGTTGGATACAGCCCGATCGCACAAAAATATGTCAGCAATGTCACTAAATAAGCTGCCAAACTTTTTCCGTCGCCCGTCATGGCAGTATTAAAGATAACGTCGATATCCGGGTCGCGTATTGCCTCCAACGTTGCGACTTGATGCCAGGAAAGTGATGCCCAACCATCGGGTAGCTTCACGTCTTTTGGTGTCTCTGAGGCGGGACAGGAGTAAACAGGCTTGAGAGTGATCTGGTAATCGGACATATACTTACTTTGTGTCCGTGACTTGTTGTTGATTCCCATATTGGCATTCAAAATAGAGGTTGACAAGACTTATCCGTATAAAAGTGTCCGTATAAAATGACTCGAAAAGGTCAGTCTATAACCCTGTCAATTTCAGAACACGACAAAGCCGAGTTAGAAGCGATCGCTAGTGAACTCGGCATGATGTGGGGAGAACGCCCTAACATCTCTAAGCTGGTATTAGCGATCGCCCGTCGCCACCTCCAAATCGCTCCGAATCACAATTGGTCGGAAGCTCGCATCAAAGCGCTACAGCGTTCTATCAAAGCTCTGAGCGACCTCGGACAGATCGAGCAAGCCCAAATTATTGCCAACATACTTTTGGAACGCAGCGAACTATCGTTACCCCTGCGACGAGAAATCGAACGTTTTTTAGAAAACCTACCCCCACCTTGGCGGTTAGAAATCGATCGCTATATCTTGCGCCACCAACCTTTCCAGCTTTCTTACCAAGATGCAGCAGATCGCTTGTGGCACTTCACGGTTCGCCATGCTGAAGTAGCCCCTCACGAAAAACGAGAATATCTCGATTGTTGGTGTGAGGAGACAGAGGGAAACTTGGATATACCAGAGCTATCACACAACTGGAGTTTGCGTTTAGATCGCATTCCCGAAGCTGCTGGTGTTGTGCCTGTTGAAGGTCACTGGCGTTCTAACTTGGATGAAATAGAAGTAGAAATGTATTTAATGAGTGGCTTGGCTTTTGCTTATCAAGTTAAACCTGAAGATACTTTTAATGATTGGTTAGCAGACAGGCAAAGAGTGCGGCGCGTTGTTCGGCGGGTATCGAGTACCTTCTGGTTTATTCGAGAAGTTATGCAGTATGCGCCAGACTGTGTAGTGATATCGCCAGAGAGCGTGCGATCGCGCTTAACAGATAAAATAAAAGCCCTCTGCCAGCAGTACAATCTGGAAATCCGGGATTAGTGGCTCTCCAAGAGCTCGTGAAGGTAGCGCCTTTTGGTTAGAGTTGGCTGAACTCTAATATTTACGAGTCGCGCCTGCCAAAAACAAGTGGTTTTGGCAGGCGCGATTAATTTACGCGAACTTTGGAAACCCGCGCAAGTAGGTTTAGGCAAACTTCACTCGCGCTTCTTACGACAGCTCAATATTATAATTTCTGTTTAGTTTTCAAGACTTCTATGTAAGCGATGGGAAGAACCAGAGGCCAGAAAACTGTTGCGACCGTCAAAGTGATAAAAGATGAAAATCTTTCCTCTGTATTCCAGCTGCGATCGCGCTTAAACAATTCTAGCCAGAGGGTAAACAAAGTAGCCGCTATCAACAGGTAAATCACTTCTATACAGATCATAAGTTTATCCGGAGTCCTTTATCTCTCTCTATTGAGCATTCCCGTGCCAGAGATCGGGAATTTCTATTGCTTAACAAAACTTAACGTTAAAGAATTTTCTCCCATTCTCAGACCGTAGCCTGTTATGTCAACAATAGGAGCAAGTTATCTCGAAAATTTATAATTCAAGGAGCTAATAACAAACCATCAACGTTATTGCTAAAGTTAACTTCCGCTTTGCCATGTCCCTATATTATTTATCAAGCCTTCCTTTGCCATTTACATAAAATTTCGACATTACACACTTGCCCTCCAACCGTAGGAAGTGGGAAGCGCAACAAGGAACGGTATGTTAGCTAGGAAATCTATAAAAGTTGAGCGCTCCAACAAAAGCCCCGTACAGTCATTAGCTTAAGTACAACCATCAAGCTAAAGGCAAGAAAAAACGAAACGTACTACCTTCTCCCAGTTCGCTTTCTACTTCAATTTGACCGCCTTGCAGTTCAAGCAACCGGGAGGAAATCGCTAAACCGATGCCAGTTCCTCTAGAATTTTGGCTTCGAGACTGCTCAGCCCGCCAAAATCGCTCGAAAATATGAGGTAAATCTTTTGGTGCAATTCCTTGACCCGTATCCACTACAGCAATCCAGAGGCGTTTTGGTTCACTCCAGGCTTTGACCGTAATCGAACCAGTACTGGTATATAGCAGTGCATTTCCCAACAAATTGACCAGCACCTGCTCCACACGGTCAATATCAGCTAATACCAGAGGCAACTGGGGCGGACAGTCTAATCGCAGTACCGGCCCATCTTCCAGCACTTGGTCAGAAAATTTTTCTAACAAAGACTCTAATAAAGGTCGTAGATTGACCGGCTGGAGATTAATTGGTAAATACCCCGCCTCTGCTTTAGAGAGTTCCTGCAAATCGTTAACTAACCGCTCTAGCCGGGTTGTTTCCAGAACCAACCGTTGGTAAACTTCTGGCGATGGTTCTATCCGGCTATCAGCCATCTCCTCCAGGTATCCACGAATCACCGTCAAGGGCGTTCGGAGTTCATGGGTTAGGTCGCTAATCAGTTCACGCCGCCGCTGTTCCACCCCTTCAAGACTAGACGCCATGCGGTTAAAACTAGCACCCAGGCGGTTGAGTTCTGGAATTTCGCTCTTCGGTAGTCGCTCATCCAAGTGCCCAGCAGCAAACTTGCGGGTAATTTGTTCCATCTGGGTCAAAGGCTGGGTAATTCGGCGAGATACCCAGTAACTCAAGCCACCAGCAGCTGTAGCACCCGCGATAAATGACAAGAAAGTGCTGCGACTCCAAGCTGTTTCAAACCCTCTTACCAGCTGCCTGCGAGCATAGCGTACCTGTATGCCGCTGACTTCGATTTGCTCAAGCTGAACGATAAAAAAGCGGGGAGAAGACAGTTTGCTGATAACGAGTAGACTACCCACTCCTACCATCATCACTAGGAGATGGGAAAGAAACAAGCGCGATCGCAGTCCCATTTTATTCCGGGGCATTTTATAGAGGTGAATCTTCAAACTTATAGCCCACACCAACCACTGTCTTAATAAAGGTGGGATTAGCTGGGTCCGGTTCAATTTTTTTCCGTAACCGAGCCACATGAGTATCCACCACCCGTTCATCACCAAAAAAATCGTTCCCCCAAAGTTTCTCAATGAGCTGCGTTCGGTTCCAGACGCGACTAGGATGACTGATAAACGTACTCAAGAGATTAAATTCTAACGTAGTCAAATCGAGTGCTTCCCACGGATGGGGACTCAGTTGACGAGAAGCAGAGTGCTGCTCTACATCAACCATGAAATGTTGAGTGCGATAAACCTGATGTTGTCCGCCCTGACGCAGGCTACGCCGCAGTAACGCTCGAACTCTCGCAACCAGCTCTCTAGGGCTAAACGGCTTGACAAGGTAATCATCCGCACCCGTAGAAAGACCAATTACCCGGTCAATTTCTTCACCTCTAGCCGTCAGCATCAAAATATAGGGATCTTTCGCTCCCGGTTTCTGTCGTATTCTGGCACACACTTCCAGCCCATCCAAACCCGGTAACATCAAATCGAGAATGATTAAATCTGGTTGTTGCTCCTGAAAAACTTGTAAAGCTCTCAGACCATCGCGACTCAGATGACAGGAAAACCCCTCTTTTTCTAAAGTCATTTGGATGAGTTTGGCAATTTCTGGTTCATCCTCAACAAGCAAAATATCCATATTTTTCAAGAAACATATAAAAATAATAAAAAATTCTTTCTATGTCATTTTAAATTCATCCCATTGGTGCAGAAACGGCAAATAATTTTATAAAGATTGGATTCAGTGATAATAAACCATGAAACCTTGGCTTACTCAATTCTAAGTTAAGTAATTTAAACCAGTCCCTTCCGGGATTCTCAATAGTTCGATGGTTCTAATGGTAGATTGGGGACTTTGATAGGCTCTGAGTTATTGCATTTTTTTACTTGTGTGAAGTACACCGAACTCCTACTCAGCAAGCATTTTAGCCTGTCATTTTGTACCTCGCTAGATTTAGAACCGCTATCGTGCAAATGGTAAAAACGCGCTACCGAACGTTTACACAGCAACAGCCTTGGGCAATCGAAGAAAAGGCTTCCGGTAGTTGAGAAGCTTTTAATATTGGTCTAAGCCACTTAGATAACTTGAATATTTGGTTTAGCTACAGCGAATATTTGGTTTAGCTACAGCGGTTAATTTTTGGATATTTGGTTTAGCCACAATGATTACTTTCAGAACCCTGACAATTAAAAATTAAGAATTGAAAAATTTGATTTTTAATCTTTTGGACGCATTGCCTCTCGACCTAGCATCATCATTCCGGCAACACCCAAACAGACAAACCAAATATACTGATACCAATATTCCCGTACCTGCTCAACAGGGCTAAGTTCTGGATGCAAGAGATACAAATAAAGCAGCAACAAAACCAGAAAAAGCGCCCCAAATCCAGAAAAAGTCAAACCAATTAGAATACGAGCTGGTTTTAATTCCTCATCGCTGATTTCATCCAAGTCAATCTCTGCCAGTTGGTTGAGAGATTCATCAGCAACCTCGGAGGCATCTTGCAAACTGATTGCCACTGGCGGCGGCAAAACCGGCGACAGAGTTGCTAAGGTTTTGCGTCGCAGCAACCCTTCGGTGTCTCGCAGAAACTCCAAAGGCGTTACCGTTGCAGCTCCGAAGGCGCTTCGCTCTGGTGGTTCAGCAAATTCAGCTGCTTCGGGCATTGAGGTTGCAGTAACTTCTGGTTCAAAATCCATCGCTTATTTCAATCCCTAATCGGAATTATAAACTTATGCCGACGCTAACATTCTTTTAACCTGAAAGCCTTTGTCATGTCACTTCAAATTGTCAGATTTTGTAGAAACTGCCTTGCGCTGCCAAGCCCTCAAGACAGTTCCTAGGAAACAATCAAAGTGGTGAATTTTCTATAAACTTAGACGACACCGAAAACTTAGAAGACACCGATGCTAGGGGTAAAGTAGCCCACCCTACCCGCTAAAAGCCCAATTTTTCCAACACCGGATGAGTTGAGACAATGTGTCTATCCAAACCGAGCTGCTCTGGGCTAATTCCTAACGCCAGAGAAATTAACTGTGGTAAATGCAGCACTGGCAAACCCAACTTATGCCCGATTGTTTTTTCAACCTCCGGTTGACGGGAGTCAAGATTTAGATGGCACAGGGGACAAGGCGTCACCATACAATCGGCACCCGCATCGAGAGCTTCTTGAATATGCGACCCCGCCATCTTGAAAGATTGCGTAGTCGCATAGCTGGAAAGAGGCCATCCGCAACACTGGGTGCGTCCTCGGTAGTAAACTGGCGTCGCCCCTACTGCCCGAAACACATTTTCCATCGATTCGGGTTGGAGAGGGTCGTCATAGGGGATATGAGTTTGGGCGCGGAGCAAATAGCAGCCATAAAATGCCGCACACTTCAATCCAGCTAGTTTGCGGCTAACTCGATTTTGCAACTCCTCTAGTCCATAATCGGCGACTAATGCCCAAAGCAGATGTTTGACTTCTGTACTGCCTTGATAAGGAGAACAGCCTTCTTTCTTCAGTAAGCCATTCACCTGCTCTATATAAGCCGGGTTTGATTGTTGGGAGTCCTTCAAACGCTCATCTACATGACCAATGACGCCCTGGCAGGTACTGCAATGGGTTAACAACGGCAGATTCAGTTCTTCTGCTAGAGCAATATTGCGGGCGTTGATTGTATCTTCTAGGAGTTGAGAGTCTTCTTTGTAGGTACCAGAACCACAACAAGCAGCTTTTTTTAGCTCAATCAGTTCGATGCCCAGGGCTTTGGTGAGGGCTGCTGTAGACTGGTAAAGCTCCCGGCAAGCCCCTTGAGCAACGCAGCCGGGAAAGTAAGCATATTTAAGAGTCGGGGATGCCATATTTTGATGAAAGACCACAGGCACTTCAGAAGGACTGAGAATTTCAGGACTGAGGACTGAGCAGAGAAATGTCAGGAACTAGGAGGAGCCAAAAAATTACTTTTTTCACTCAGTCCGCGCTGTCACGCCTCTACGCTAACAGTTCTCAGCACTCCCTTTACCCCTATCATCGCTCGTCCATCCCATACTGGGGGCAACTGGTGACATTCGTTTAAGTTTCGATAGAACAGTGCCACTTAGAGAAGCGACTATCTATCGCTTTTGTTGTCCCCTCTTTCAGATAAGATGAAGAAATGCTTAGAACCGTATAACCCTAAGAACATAGCTTGAGGGAATGGGTAGAGGATCAATATGAGCCAAGAGGAAATTTTTGCAAGAGTCAAGAAGATTGTGGCGGAACAACTGGAGGTTGCTCCCGACGAAGTCACGCCACAAGCTAACTTTGCTAACGATCTGGGAGCGGATTCCCTCGATACGGTTGAACTCGTGATGGCATTGGAAGAAGAGTTTGATATCGAAATTCCAGACGAGGCAGCTGAGCAAATTGCCACCGTTCAAGCCGTTGTGGACTACATCACTGGCAAAGTGGCGGCTTCGGCATAAATAATCGTGCTGAATGCTGTAGGGGCGGGTAAAGAAGAATTTTCTTCGGGCGCGTTAATTAAAACTAATTAAAACTCAGTGCAAAACTCGCCCACAGGGAAGTCCTAAGTTGAAAATAAAAATAGATACTTAGTTCTGACTCTTCTTTCCTCGGTCCTATTACTGTTTTGCGTTTTGGGTGCAAAACCCATCTATTACTGGCATAATGACAAATTTTGAACGGAAGCGCGTTGTTGTAACAGGTCTCGGCGCGATTACACCGATAGGCAACACTTTGACAGATTATTGGTCAGGGTTGTTGAGCGGCACAAATGGCATTGGCCCGATTACATTGTTCGATCCTTCCCGGCATGATTGTCGCATCGCTGGTGAAGTCAAGGGATTTGACCCCCACCAATACCTGGAGCGTAAGGAAGCAAAGCGGATGGATCGCTTTGCTCAATTTGCGGTAGCTGCGAGCAAGCAGGCGATCGCAGACTCTCAATTTGTCATTAATGAGCTGAACGCAGAACAAGTAGGCGTCATTATTGGCAGCGGGGTGGGCGGTCTTAAAGTGTTGGAAGACCAACAAGAAATCTACTTGAGTCGTGGTCCCGACCGCTGTAGCCCGTTTATGATTCCCATGATGATTGCCAACATGGCAGCGGGTTTAACGGCAATTCACACGGGTGCCAAAGGGCCAAACTCTTGCCCAGTGACAGCATGTGCCTCTGGCTCTAATGCGGTGGGAGATGCCTTTCGCCTGATTGAAGGGGGATATGCCCAAGCGATGATTTGTGGCGGTAGCGAAGCCGCCGTGACACCTTTATCGTTGGCTGGATTTTCTTCAGCACGGGCACTTTCGACGCGCAACGATGACCCGGCTCATGCTTGTCGTCCTTTCGATCGCGATCGCGATGGCTTTGTCATGGGCGAAGGCGCTGGCATTTTAGTTTTGGAAGAACTGGAACACGCCTTGAGCCGTGGCGCTCGGATTTATGCGGAAATTGTCGGTTACGGCATGACTTGCGATGCCTACCATATGACTGCACCCGTTCCAGGTGGTGAAGGAGCTAGCAGAGCCATGCAGCTAGCTTTGAAAGATGCAGGATTAGCTCCCGATCGAGTTAGCTACGTCAATGCTCATGGAACCAGCACACCAGCCAACGATGTGACTGAGACAGCAGCGATCAAAAAAGCTTTAGGTGAGAGTGTTGCCTACAAAGTGGCGATTAGCTCCACCAAATCGATGACGGGGCACCTCCTAGGAGGTTCTGGCGGGATTGAAGCAGTTGCTACGGTGATGGCGATCGCCCACGACCAGATTCCTCCCACCATCAACCTAGAAAACCCCGATCCCGGATGCGACCTGGATTATGTACCCAACAAAAGTCGCTCTCAAACAGTTGAGGTGGCGTTGTCAAACTCTTTCGGGTTTGGCGGTCACAACGTGACACTCGCATTTAAAAAGTACAGATAGGAGCGATAAAAATATCAGCGGGTCGGGTGAAGGAGAAAATATTTAAGCCTTCACCCTTTATAATTTATCCTGTTTCTCACAAAGTACGGGATCTCCTATTCCGAATCGAGATGGGGTAAGCAAGACCACCCATTTCGATGGCAATGGCGATCCCTTAAGACTGCCCACGACTTGCCCATCCATCCGGCTAATGGGATGATCGGTTAATGGGTGCTTAGGGCGATCCAGAGCATTCAACTTCCCGCTCAGCCAATTAGCGTGCTAAACCGTCGTTAAGTAGAAGAGATTATGGCCGTTGCAACCCAATCACTCGAAGAACTTTGTATTAACTCCGTCCGCTTTCTGGCGATTGACGCCGTAGAGAAAGCAAAATCAGGGCATCCAGGGCTACCAATGGGCGCGGCTCCAATGGCATTTGTGCTTTGGGATCGCTTTATGCGGTATAACCCAAAAAATCCCAAATGGTTCAATCGCGATCGCTTCGTCCTCTCTGCCGGTCACGGCTCAATGTTACAGTACGCCTTACTGTATTTAACTGGTTACGAAGATCTAACGATTGAAGACCTCAAACAGTTCCGGCAGTGGGAATCAAAAACTCCTGGGCACCCGGAAAACTTCATGACTCGAGGGGTAGAAGTCACCACAGGCCCTCTCGGTCAAGGAATTTCTAACGCTGTGGGCTTAGCAATGGCTGAAGCTCACCTAGCAGCTAAATTTAACAAGCCCGATCATACGATCGTAGACCACTACACTTATGTGATTTTGGGTGATGGTTGCAACCAAGAAGGCGTCTCTGCCGAAGCTTGTTCCCTAGCTGGACACCTGGGACTGGGCAAACTGATTGCCCTGTACGATGACAACAAAATTACCATCGACGGTCATACCGATTTATCGTTCACCGAAGATGTCGGCAAGCGCTATGAAGCCTACGGCTGGCACGTCCAAACCGTAGAAGACGGCAACACCGACCTAGAGGCAATTCACAAAGCAATTGAAGCTGCTAAAGCTGTTACTGATAAGCCTTCCTTAATTAAAGTCGCCACTACGATTGGTTACGGTTCCCCCAATAAAGCCAACACCCACGGTGTCCACGGTGCCGCTTTGGGTGGCGACGAAGTCAAAGCGACTCGCGAGCATCTGGGTTGGGAATACGAGCCTTTTGACATTCCAGAAGATGCCCTCAACCATTGGCGCAAGGCAATCGAGCGCGGCGCTAAGTATGAGGAAGAGTGGAACAAAAACTGGG
Source organism: Coleofasciculus sp. FACHB-1120 (assembly GCF_014698845.1). NCBI lineage: Bacteria > Bacillati > Cyanobacteriota > Cyanophyceae > Coleofasciculales > Coleofasciculaceae > Coleofasciculus > Coleofasciculus sp. FACHB-1120. The sequence continues at coordinate 94,519 of NZ_JACJTV010000017.1, forward strand.
AAAATTACAAAGCCAAATATGAAGAGGAAGCTGCTGAATTAGAACGGCTGATCAGCAACAAACTGCCAGAAGGTTGGGACAAAGTTCTCCCTACCTACACTCCAGAAGACAAAGCAGACGCTACCCGCAATCACTCTGGCAAATGCTTAAATTCCCTAGCTGGAATTTTACCCGAACTCCTAGGCGGTTCAGCTGACTTGGCTGGTTCCTGCATGACCTTAATCAAGAGTTCTGGCGACTTCCTCAAAGGTCACTACGAAAATCGCAACCTGCGCTTTGGTGTCCGCGAACACGGTATGGGAGCGATTTGTAATGGCATTGCCCTGCACGGCACAGGTTTGATTCCCTATGGGGCAACCTTCTTAGTCTTTGCTGACTATATGCGAGCAGCGATTCGCCTCTCAGCTCTCTCGCATGCGGGCGTGATCTGGGTAATGACCCACGACTCAATCCAGTTGGGTGAAGATGGCCCCACTCACCAACCTGTGGAAACGATTGCCTCCCTGCGGGCTATTCCCCAGCTAACGGTAATGCGTCCTGCGGATGGAAACGAAACCTCTGGTTGTTATAAAGTGGCGATTGAGGCGGCTAACCAACATCGCCCGACCCTTCTGGCACTGTCTCGTTTAGCACAGCCCAACTTGGCTGGCACTTCGATTGAAGGCACCACTAAGGGTGGTTACATCCTTTCCGATAGCGATGGTACGCCTGAAATTATCTTGATTGGCAACGGAAGCGAACTGCAACTTTGCGCCAAGGCAGCAGACCAGTTGCGCGGCGAAGGCAAGAAAGTCCGTGTCGTTTCCCTGCCCAGCTGGGAGCTGTTCGACGAGCAGGATGAAGCTTATCGGGAATCTGTATTGCCCAAGGCTGTCACTAAGCGCCTAGCTGTAGAAGCCGCTTCTAGTTTCGGCTGGTGCCGTTACCTCGGAAATGAAGGCGCGATGATTAGCATTGACCGCTTTGGCGTTTCTGCTCCAGGGCCAGTTGCTCTAGAGAAGTTCGGCTTCAATGTTGATAACGTAGTAGCAAAGGCGAAAGCTCTGCTGGGCTAATACCTAGAAAATAGTCTCTTGGAGGGTGGGCTGAAAAGTCCCCCTTTTTTTATTCACATCTGAGTTAAGTAGGGGTGGGCAATACCATAACCTTACCCTAAGCCCTACTTGCTCTTGGCAAGGAAAGCTGGAGCCGTAGGCTCTATCAGGGTAGGGTTGCGCTTAATGGCGGCGAATCAGGCGGATTTGACATGGCTTTCTCACTCCGATTGATTCCTCTCCTCTACTTTAGGAAAAAAAATTTCAATTTGATTGTGTGTGCCGGTTAAAGAATTGTCTACTGGCAGAGGCGGTAGTTATTCGGACTTCAAAGCGCGATCGCTAGTTCTTCTCCAAGGCACAAGTGCTGATACAGCAAGGGCTAGCCAACCACATCGGCTAAAAAACAACAAGCAAACAGCATTAGGGTAGACAGTCGCCTAAGAGAGTGACACAACAACGATTGTGGGCTACGCGAAAGTTTTTTATTTTAAGTAAGTACCGCAACGAGAACACGCGATTCGCTCAATCTGAGCGATTTAGGCGTAAATCGAGCAAATTTTGCAAATAAAGTATCAAAGTCATGCAAAAAGACATTAATTACCCAATGATGGCGATTGTTAACGATCTAGATGCTCTGATGACCGAAATAGATGACAATCCGCAACTCTCTTCATGGGTAGTTCGTTTGGTACTCAAATCAATTAAAGAAAAAGCCAAGAGAATGGCTACCGAGACACCGCCTCAATCAATTTATTTAAATCAGCCTCCTTATCTCGACGCTTTTGTCAACTCATCCACGCTCAACACCTCACAAATCAAAGTATTACGGCAGCTACAGTAAACTGTAGAGGGGGTGCGATCGCATCTGTCATTTACCCGGCTTTTCTAGCTGCAAAGGCACGTAATACTCGGAAGATATTAGAAAAATCATCTGTCCACAGAGGCGCTGATTTTGTTTCCGGGATGGGTTGCCAGCGCGAATCACTGACGAGATTGCCCAAATCTTTTTGATTCCGAGCAAATAGCACCCAATGAGAAGGAGATTTCCCCATTTCCCGCTCAGATTCAGAAATATCTGCTTCTCTCTGCCTCAGCGTAGACAATCCTAAATCCTGAGCTAAAGCACCCAAAACCGGCTCAAGATTCAGGAATCGATTAGAAATGTTAATGACAATTAACCCTTCTTTAGCTAACTTACTCAAGTAAAGCTGAATGGCTTCCTTCGTTATTAGGTGGATGGGGACTGAATCCGAACTAAAAGCATCCATGAAAATCAAGTCATAGCGACTATCTGGAACTTCAGTAAATCGCAACCGAGCATCCCCTAAAACTACGGATAATGGGGCTTTTGAATCTTGTAAAAAGGTGAAATAACGAGTATCACGAGCCAACCTTTCAATAGTCGGATCGATTTCATAAAAAGTCCATTGTTGCTCCAGTTCTGAGTACGCAGCCAGCGTCCCAATTCCCAACCCTAACACGGCAACATTCGTTGGAGATTTTGTTTGATTCAAAGAGCTAAATAATTGCCCAATTGGACCAGTAGGATGAAAATAAGTTAAAGGTTCACTGCGCCGTTTTGGGTCGAGACTTTGTTTCCCATGCAGGATTGTTCCATGCAGAAGACTATGATAACTGCCACGCCTATCATCTAAAACCCGATAAACGCCAAAAAAGCTGCGCTCGGTATCGAGAATACCACCGATAGTTCCTATCGAGAACTGACTAATTAAAACAATCAAAAATAAGCCTAAACCAAACCGAATTGGATGTAGCTCAAAGGCGTAAAAAATGCTGGCTAGAATGCTAAAACAGATAAAGTCTCCTATCAGGTTATTCGTATAATTCTTGCCATTAAAACCAACCAGTAAAGTGCCGATTAAAAGACCTAAGCTGATGGGAAAAGTTAAACGTCGCTGTAGGTTAGATAGGGGATTATCTGCCTCCTTGGACGTTTGCATGAGGAGGAGACAAATTACCATCATTAGAGGATACTCCAGGACAGATTGAAATAAAAGCGGAGCTGCGATCGCATTAAATAATCCGCCGAGGACACCGCCGACAGAAATCAACAAATAAAAATTAGTTAGATACTGTGTACTGGGACGACATCGAGCCAATTCTCCATGAAAAACACAAGCCGCTACAAAAAAACCCGCCAAATGTAAGGGGAATAATATCCATATTGGCTGCATCACCTGAATCAAAAATAAAATTATTAGTACAGCCAACCATAAAGGTAAAATCGCAACTAAAGCTTTATGCGGCAAAGGTGGTTTACGGGCAAAAGTTAAAATAAATGTTAATAGATAAATCGCTAAGGGAATTGCCCACAAAAGTGGAATTGCTGCAATGTCTGTCGTTAGATAAGTGGTAACTCCTAGAAGTAAACTAGAGGGTAAAAATGATAGTAATACCCATTTTGCTTGCTGTCGAATCGTGGGAGTTTCTTCTGTAAGCGCGGATTTATTGCCTACATTGGTGTCCCCAGCAGCATTTTGAATAAACCCAGCTTTACCCGCTTGTAGACTGTTGAAATTTTCAGGCGATCGCCATACGCATACTGCACATCCTAAAGTTAGCAAAACCAATAATCCGTAACCGATTGTCCATAACCAACTTTGGTGTGTCAGCGAAAAATTTGGTTCAATTAAGATGGGGTAGCTGAGAACTCCTAACATACTGCCTAGGTTACTCGCAGTATAGAGGAAATAAGGATCGGAACTCGCTGGGTGTCCTGTGTCAGCAAACCACTTTTGCACTAAAGGCGCACTGGTAGCAACCATGAAAAAGGGAAATCCGACACAGAAAAGCAGCAAAACTAACAGCCACGGGATAGGATTGGCATCATGAGGAGGAATCCAATTCTGCGCGGGAGTAATGGGTAAGAATGCTATTGGCAATAGCAGAAAAATACTGTGAATAACGGCTTGGCGGCGAACCCTAAACCAACTCGTTGTGATGTGAGAATAGCCATAACCTAGTAATAAAATCGCCTGGAAAAAGAATAAGCAAGTGTTCCATACTGATGGAGATCCGCCTAATAAAGGCAGAATCATCTTAGCAACCATCAATTGTACCCAGAAAAGGAGGAAAGCACTAACAAAAAGGGTAAACGAGAAAAGAATAATCAAAAGCGATGCTCCTTTGGTAGATAGCTGAGACTTAATTAATTATATTTCCAATCTTCTGCAATTAAATTCAGTTTTTGTCGCTAATCAATAAAAATGCCTGGTTTTCTTTTTAGTAATTCCTTCAATTTTAACCGAGCTTTTTTAATAGGTACTGATGTCGGATTTAGCTTCCATTTTGCATGATTTACCACTTTCCTCAAAGGTTAAATCAGCCAGTTCTTTGTGATTTTGTACCAGCTCGTAACTGATGCAGACATCCTCTTGGCACGTCGGTTCAACTAGCGATCGCGCTCTATCCCTTCATCCCTCACTTCATGCATCTCTTAAGCCTTCTAGGAAGCCACGTTGAGCGTGCGATCTCATATTCTCCTCGCTCAACTCCATCAAGCATACCAATTCATGCCCTTTGTAATATTCCGGATTCCGTTCTAAAAAGTAGCGTACATCCGGTTTATGCTGAAATCCTTCTTTAATCTCTGCCCAGCTTCCTCGCAAATGCCCCAGCGACGCGGGAAAGCGAATTAACCCACTCGCAGGATCGTAGTCATCTCCAAATTTTGTCTGAGCCAGGTAATCCATCAACGCCTGATAATTTGCTGGCGTTGGATATCGCCAAGTCGGATAAAAACGTTGGGCAAATACCGACAAGTAACGATACGTCCGGTATCCCTTAACAATTAAAAACCAATATAAAGGTTGCTCCATTGCTTCACCTTTAATTTTCCCAGCCAGACGACACCACGCCAATGGCAGAGTTTGTTCTCCCCAATATTGATGATGGATAATCGTATCGCCGGAGAAAATAGCGCGTTGCGGCTTTCCCCCAAATTCAAATGAAAGAATTGCTAGGGTGGAGAAACCCTGAAGTTTTTCCTCTCCATTCCACAGCAGGATTACATAATTTTTGTTACTCAAATCCTGTTGAAAAATTTCCCAACTGCTGCCATCGTAATACTGGGTATATAAGTCATACATCAACCGGATTAGGTACTCTTGAATTTTTGTTTTAGGGACGACTTCAGCTTTTAAACGGTTCATAGAGAGAGAAATGGGCCAATACAAACTGCTACATAGTCAGTCCATCATAACAGTCCAATTTCTGAGTAGGGTCTAAAAAGGCTTGCTACCATGTAACGGCTTTCTAAAGCTGTCAGAACAGGATTTAGCTAAATTGAGTCAAGTAAATTTCAATCAAAAACATCCAATTCTAGATTTTAAAGTTAGCGATCGCTGTCTGCTCAAGCCGGGTTTCAATTTTTACTGCGATCGCTCATCGTCGGGGGTAGAGATTGAAGGAGGCAACAAATACCAAAAGACAGCTAAATTCACCAGAAAAACCGCTAGCTTTAGTGGCGATATTCTGTGGAATAGCTCAAAAATTTCTGGTGGGATGCTAATCCCTACCAGTACCAAAACTAATATTTTTGCCCAACCCTTTTGATACCACAGACCGATTCCCTCAATTGCCGTTAAAATCGCATAGAGTCCAACAGCTATGCTGGTAAACTGCAAAGTTTTAGGGTTTAAATTCAAAATTTTATCCAAAGTCCATTTAATAATGTCTAATTTACCTTCTAAAGCACAAGATTCTGAAAAATCAACCAAAAGCTGATGTTCTTTGACTGTTAATCCTAAAGCGATCGCAATCACCATAAGCAGTAAAGCACTGAAGATTTTGTAAATAACGATTGCCACTAAACCCAGTGGGCGCTTAGTAATATTTTTCACATGAATTACCCGTGATTTTGGTGAATGAGTCAGTCGCTTCAGGGACGCCCGAACAATTAGGCACTCGCTTACGTTGGATCGTATGCGGGCGTGTGGGGGAAAGCTGCTCCTTTGAGAGGTATTCCTAAAAGTAGATATCCCCTCTCCAGCCCTAAGAATTTTCATTAGAGTGCAACATCAACGTCATAAGCACGTCACATGAGATGTCTAGATTAAGAGATGTAGAGATGTTAAACAAAGCATCTATACGGGCAAATTTACATAGCGTTTTCACGCGGACGCACCTGGTGAACCAGCGGATAACAGAACTGCCTTCACCAGAGCCAAGCGTACAGAATTTTAACTTCCTTGTCGCAGGTGTCAACAATGAAAAGCAAACAGCAAGATAGCGATTATAATTCCAGGCAACCCAACCAGAAAGGATTTGACGCTTCGGCACCCAAACCCTGGCAAAAGGCAGCCACCTATCTATCGCTGGTGCTGCTGGGAGCTGGTGTCACCTTATCAGGCAGCTATCTGGGGTCAAATACCCTGATGTCCTCCAAGGAGTCTACTTCTAAAGTGTCTCTAACCCCAGGAGTTGCGGTTGCTCAGGCACAACTACCGCCTAGCACAGACACTAACTTTGTTACAGAAGTTGTGGAAAGAGTGGGACCAGCTGTGGTGCGGATTAATTCTTCCCGCACGGTGACACAACAAGTCCCTGACGCCTTTAATGACCCGTTCTTCCGCCGCTTCTTTGGCGCTGAGTTGCCGACTGGTCCGCAAGAGCGAGTCGAACGAGGTACGGGATCGGGCTTTATTATTAATAAGGATGGTCAAATTCTCACCAATGCTCATGTGGTCGCTGGTGCCGACACTGTAAACGTCATTCTCAAAGATGGGCGCACCTTTACAGGTAAGGTGATGGGTACAGACCCGGTAACAGATGTCGCCATCGTTAAGATTCAGGCGGATAATCTCCCGACGGTTCAGATAGGCGATTCAGATGGGCTGAGACCTGGAGAATGGGCGATCGCAATCGGCAACCCCTTGGGTCTAGATAATACCGTCACAACAGGGATTATTAGTGCCACCGGACGCTCTAGCTCTCAAGTCGGCGTTCCCGATAAGCGGGTAAACTTTATCCAAACAGATGCTGCGATTAATCCGGGTAACTCAGGTGGGCCACTACTGAACGCCAAAGGTGAAGTGGTTGGGATGAATACAGCGATTATCCGGGGTGCCCAAGGATTAGGCTTTGCGATTCCCATCAATACTGCTCAACGTATTGGCAATCAGCTAGCGACGACTGGCAATGTGCAACATCCTTATCTGGGCATCCAGATGGTGAAACTCACGCCTGAAGTCAAACAGCAAATCAATGAAGATTCCAACAGTCGCGTGAATATCGATGCGGATCGCGGCATCCTTGTCGTCAGAGTCATGCGAAACTCCCCCGCTGCTAATGCAGGGTTACGCACGGGAGATGTTATCCAAAAAATCAACGGTCAATCGGTCACAGACACAGACACAATACAACAGCAAGTAGAAAAGAGCCAGGTGGGCAGTAGTTTACAGATGGAGGTGCTTCGGAATGGACAAACGATTAACCTACCTGTAACCACTGCGGCTCTCCCGGTTCAGAGCGAGTAGTCTGTTAATAGCTTTCTTAATCAGTCAGTAAGACAAGGTTTCTGAGGATGGGTATTTTACCCATCCTTTTTGTATCTTGTATGTATTATCAGATTCCGTAAGAGCATGGTACAAACACCCCCCTAGGTCGGGAATGGGAGATTAATAAATCCACTATCTTTAAAGTCTCCTCAACTCAGAAAATTATCCAACCCTAAGCGCTACCTGCTAGCACGGTGACTGAGGAGTCGATGAAGCAGAAAATGAACGCTCAAAAAGCGGTAGATGAGGCAAACTAGAGAGGCTGGGTGCTTTCAGGATGAGAGATGGTGACAATTGTTGTGGTTTTCAATGTGCTGCTCTCGCTGATGCTGTTGTATGTTGCCTGGAAAATCCGAAAACTGCGATCGCGTCTGGCAAAAATTACAAAGATTGTACTCGCAGCCGAACGGAATACTTATAACGTGCTACGGGGTGCCCCCAAGATTCTTTCTAAAGGTCAGCTTGGGGCTAATTTGCTCACAGAGCGATATCAGCAACTCGATCCTCAACTACAACGGGTGCAAAAAATTTTGGCACTATTCGGTTTAGGACAAAAACTCTGGCTGCGGAATAAGCCAAAGTCAATAGGAATAACGCAGCGCTTCTGGCGCAGAAGTTGAAACTACCCAAACCCCTGCTGTTAAGATAAGGGCGATTTTCTTTTTCCAAAGGTACTCGTATTGCTGCCTGTACCGACGACGGATTAAGGAAAACTGCCTAAAATTGGAATTAAGACATAGAGATTAGAAAATGTCAAACAACCGTGCTGGATCATTTATTGGTGGTCTGCTGCTGGGCAGCGCTCTTGGAACCATTACCGGATTATTGGTTGCCCCTCGTACAGGTCGAGACACGCGGCGGCTGTTAAAAAAATCTGCCGATGCTCTACCAGAATTAGCTGAAGACCTATCGACCAGCGTGCAACTGCAAGCTGACCGCCTCTCAGAATCAGCACTGCGAAACTGGGATGAAACGCTTTTGAGATTAAAACAGGCGATCGCTGCTGGAGTTGAAGCATCTGCACGCGAACAAGAAGCACTCAAACAAATCACGGATGAAGAAGCCCAGGCTGATGCACGCCCCCTTGTAACCACAGACGATAGGCGATCGCAAGAGTGACTGAACCCTTATTTTGGTTAGGATTTTCGGTTTTACTGGTGGCGGTTAGCTTAGCTGCCGTCTTAGTATCGCTGCTGCCAGCGGTACAGGAATTAGCGCGGGCGGCTCGCAGCGTGGAAAAGTTAGCAGATACGCTGAACCGAGAAATGCCCCCCACACTAGAATCAATTCGCCTGACGGGTTTGGAAATTAGTGACTTGACCGATGATGTCAATGAAGGCGTCAAGAGCGCCAGTCAAGTCGTTAAACAAGTCGATCAAAGCATTAGCGGTGCTAAGAAGCAGGCTCAAAACGTGCAAGTTGGCACCCGCAGCGTCTTTGCAGGTGTCAAGGCAGCTTGGAAAACCTTCAAGCGTCCCACCGGAGGGCGCAGGTCAATCGATCGTTTGCCACCAGGGCAAAGAAATGGTTTTGAGCCTCGTGGATACGGTGATTCTTATCAAGACACTGAAAATACCTCTACTTCTCATAAAAATTATGAGGAGTGGGAGCCGTCAGACTCAGAAGATTATTAATACAGATGCCGTTGAGAATACCAGCTATGAGAAAGAATCAGGGAAACTCAGAACCGACCGATTCTGCAACTGACTTGCTACTAGAGGATCGTTCATCAAACCGCAGACGAAACACTCAATACAACGGTGTTTTTGCCCTGATTTTGATCAACCTAGTTATCTTTATTGCTGACCATATTCTCAGCCTTAATCTTCAAGGTTTATATCTTAATCATGCCAACCCAGCCTTGTATCAGTTCTTCACGGCGATGTTTTGTCACGCCAGCTGGGCGCACTTGTCGGGAAATCTATTTTTTCTTTATATCTTTGGTCGCCTAGTTGAGGAAGAGGAAGGAACCTTCGGGGTTATCGCTTCCTACATCATCTGCGGACTGGGCGCTAGTCTGATGAGTTGGCTTTTCCAGCATGGGCCAATCTATTCTTTGGGGGCTTCAGGAGCCGTCTTTGGCTTATTCGCCGTCAGCGTGTTGATTAAGTTGAGCTGGAATTGGCGCAAAGTCTTAGAAGTGCTGATTCTGGGTCAGTTTGTGATTGAGCGAGTGTTCTTTGAATTTCAACAAACTGGGATTCAAGACGGGGTAGACCATTTTGCTCACATAGGAGGCGCTGTTGTAGGAGTAGCGCTGATTATGGGTTTGATGCGGCTTGACCCCACCCGGTTTCGGAAAACTTAGTTAGTGCTGTAGACATCGCACAGAGCAGCACAAGAGTCAGGGGTGATTCTATGCCATACCAAAGCTGGCATTGGAGTCACCCCTCTTTTACATCTTCCCTCTCCCCATTCTCCTCTCCCCCAGTCCTGAGTCCTCAGCCCTCTCCCCTCAGTCGTCAATCCTCAGTCCTCCTGAATGGATGCCCCTAGAGACTCCTTGTATTAAAATATGGTAAACAAGTGTAAAGAAATATTAGTTTACCTAACCCATTCGCTTTTAAAGAAACCGAACTGCCAATGAAGCATCTTTCTAAACAACGAATTGTGGCATCCCTCGTCGCATTTTTCCTGGCTTTGTCCATTTGGGCGATCGCTCCCGGTGCTCACGCCTATAACAATCCCGACTTACTGCCGGAGACTCCTACCCCAATCATTGACTTAGCCAAAGCCTTGACAAATATTCAGGAAGAGGCATTGGTCAAAAACATAGAGAGTTTTGAAGCAGAAACGGGTTGGAAGCTGCGGGTATTAACTCAATACGACCGCACCCCCGGTCTTGCCTTGAAAGATTATTGGAGCTTGGATAATAAAAGCGTGTTAGTGGTTGCCGACCAACGCGGCGGCAATATTCTCAACTTTAATGTAGGCGATGACGCTTATAAACTCATGCCCCGTACCTTTTGGATTGAGTTGCAAACGCGCTTCGGAAATCTGTACTTCGTGCGCGAAAATGGCGAAGACCAAGCCATCATTCAATCATTAGAAACCATTCAAACCTGTCTGCGTCAGAGCGGTTGCCGGGTTGTACCCGGACTGCCCAAAGAACAGTGGATTCTCACCCTAATTACCTCCATTGTGGGCGGAATTATCTGTGGCTTTGCCGCTGTACCCCGCAAAGAAGGACAAATTTTTGCATGGCAGTGGGCTTTAATATTCTCTCCCTTGTGGGGAATTTTATTTATTGCTTTTGGTCTCGGTCCCGTTGTCACTCGTACCTCGGAGTGGTTGCCCGTGTTTCGCAACTTCGCCGGTTTTTTGATCGGTGCTTTAGTTGCTTACCTGTCACCGATGATCATCCAGTCTTCTGCTCCGGAAACTTGAAAAAATCCGTCAGTAGCTAGAGCATTTCCAGGCTTTGTCTGAGAATCAGGGCAAGAGGCAAGAGGTATCCCCTCGCACCTCTAGCCTCAAACCTCTAGCCTGGAAAAAGCGGAGATTGCAATCCTATTTAATTTGTCAGGTATTTTTTACAAACTGCAAACATACCTGCATAAAAGAAGCAGAAAATTTTATTAAATCTTTTTCTCTTATTTCTCTTATTTTTTTCTTTAGTGGTTTAATAACACTCTTTTTATTTTCACAAATCATTTCGGACTTCTAGCTGGTAAGCTGATAGCTAAAAGCTGAAAGCGAATCGCTATGGAATGGCACGTAACGGATGCCCAAAGTTTGGCAATCATTGACCGAGAAATTGGCGACCACATCTTCTCACCAGCGGAATTTGAGATTGTGCGTCGAGTCATTTACGCAACCGCTGACTTTGAATATCGGTCTTTAATTCGCTTTTCTGAGAGGGCACTCCAAGCTGGCGCAGCTGCTTTGGCAGCTCGTAGCACCATTGTGGTAGATGTACCAATGGTGCAAGTCGGGATTAGCCCCACGATCCAAAATACTTTTGCGAATCCGGTGTATTGCAGTATGGAAGCCCTGACGCGACCCCAAAAAGATAAAAGCCGCGCTGCTTGGGGAATTGAAACCCTCGCCAGACGCTATCCAGAAGGAATCTTTGTTGTAGGTCAAGCTCAGACGGCTCTCATTGCCCTAGTCGAGCTAATTGAGGCAGAAGAAATTCGACCGGCATTGGTGATTGGCACGCCTTCGGGATTTGTGGATGTGGATGTCGCCAAAGAACGACTGAACGATTCCCTAGTTTCTCACATCCGAATTGATGGACGTAAGGGTAGTGCGGTGGTGGCATCGGCGATTGTCAATGGTTTAGTGGACTTGGCATGGCAAGCTTATGGACAGGATACGAATGGTGTCGGCTAAGGCAGGGAGGCGGGAAGTTAACCATTAGCCATTAGCCGGTTCTCAAGTCAAGGACGACGCGATCGCCTACGCTTAGGAGTACGGTCTTCAGGATAGGAAACATCGTCAGTGTCTCCTAACTGACGGCTGACATCCTCAAAAAAGTCCCGCCGCAGATAAGGATAGTCACTCACCCAGAGATTCTGACTGGGAATATAAATGTCTGTCACCTTGGCAATCCGACCCAGGTCTTTCTGATTGGACAGCACGACCATCTCAGCAACTTGACCGGGTTTAACTGCTTTATGGATGCGGCGCAGGGGTACTTGCATCTGGGTTGTAAATCCGGTTTCATCCCCAACTTCGATGTTCAACCGACGCTCTCGGTTTTCAACAATTACCAGCTGTCCGCGATTGTTGACGGTTTGCTCTTCGCCAATCAACTCTTCAGAAACAAAGATATCCACGACTTCACCCCGCCAGAATCCACTGTAGGCGTAGCGGCGATAAGAAGCATTCCGCAGACTCGCCCAATAAACGGGTGCCCACAACCAGTAAAGACCCGTAATAATTCCCAGAAAAAAGGTGATCGCGCTCAAATCCTCGCCCAGCAAAAACTTGCCGACGAGTAAAACTACCACCACAGCTACTACAGAAATTAGCAATCGCTTTAAAAAGTCTGGGAATTTGCCCCAGCAGTACGCATACTGCGGACCAGTGGCAATCTGGGGAATCAAGTCTTCAAATTTCTTGCGCGTTAATGGGACTAACATATTGTTCAAAAGCGAATTGCTAATTGAAGGACAGCTAATGATTTAAGAGCAATCCTTCGCTCCTTCGATTCGGGATTAGCCATTTATAGTATCTTTTCTAACCCATAGACTAGGGATTTGAGCTGGAGAACTTTGCGGATGGCGAGAAGAACACCAGGCATATAGCAAGACCTATCTGAAGTATCGTGGCGCAGGGTATAAATTTGACCCGGTGCCCCAAACATTACTTCTTGGTGAGCGATAAGACCGGGTAAGCGAACGCTATGGATGCGAATCCCCTCATCGGCTTGGCTACCTCTGGCACCAGGTAGTTTTTCGGTTTCTTTCACGGTCGGTGGATTGTAGGTTTTACCCAGTTCGCCTAACATCTGGGCAGTTTGAAGGGCGGTACCGCTAGGGGCGTCGGCTTTCTGGTTGTGGTGTAACTCGATAATTTCCACATGGTCAAAGTATTGGGACGCCTGGACAGCTGCCTGCTGTAGTAACACCATGCCAATGGAAAAGTTAGGGATAATCAGGGCACCCGTGCTGGCTTTGTCGGCAAATTCAGCAAGCTCTTGGATTTGCTGTGGGCTAAGTCCGGTTGTGCCAACGACAGGCCGGATGCCGTAAGCGATCGCAGTCCGCACATTTTCATAAACTGAGTCAGGATGAGTAAAATCCACCATGACGCCCTGTTGTTTTTCCTGGGTTGCTAGCACCAGCATCCCTTGTAAGTCACTGACAATGGGAACTTCCAGGGGTTCGCAACCCGCCACTTCTCCAACGTCTTGACCCTGGTATTCCAAAGTGCGATCGATTGCCCCCAGCAAAGTCATATCATCTGCTTGAGCAACGGCTTTGACGACTTCGCGACCCATTTTTCCAGCCGCACCGTTGACGACAACGGGAATCGGATACTGTTGATTTACCATGATTTAAGAATACCCTTCTCGACAAGCGCATTCTAGACCAAGAAGGGCTTCCCACGATAACTGAATTGCGCGATCGCTCACAGAATATCTTCTTTGTAATTTCTCTTTCTGTCTCAAACACTGCTCGCTAGAACGACTAGGGATATAGCAGCGGCTTTCTCTAGCTTTAAGTCACAAAACTTATTGAGAGTAATTTTCAATAAGTTATACTCCAAGGTAGAACATCTTTCTGTTCAAAAGCTTCAAATTTAGTTTATTCAGCGGTTATAAAACAATGCCATTCCCTAACAAGTTGCCTACCTACCATCTAAGAAATTTGGGCAGTAAAGCCGATGCCCCGACTGAAAAAATAGAGAACAAACAAGATAAGACTGACGCTGTCTCTCTCGACTCGCCACTCTTGTTTAACCTCGACAGAAACGGGTCAGCAGAGCCTTCCACGGTTGAAAATCAAAACTTCCCAGTTACGGAGCGTTGCGTCCCAATTTATTTTGAAGATGAAGACCCGGAACGCACGCCAGAACGATGGTGGAAGAGACGGCAATGCCAAGGATTGACCGGATTTTCTTAAATAAGTTTTAGGCGGAGTAGGGGTGTACATCTGCTGTAGAGTACACCCCTGGCAAACACTACCAGCCCCAAGTTCCTGGCTCACCCTTGAATGGGCCAACTATATCGCTAGTGATCCAGCCGCCGTAGAAACCTCCAGGTTGCGGCTGCACTTGTTCTCCATCGACCGAACAAACATCCATTATCTGGGGATAGAAAGCGAGATAGTCCTTGATACTGGCGAAGCTTGGTGTGGGATTGGGATAACCCCAAGCAGCATTCGGTGCCTGCTTGTCACCAACAACGACTGTGTAGTAGAAAGCGCCTCCCTTCCATTCGCAAAACGATTCCTGAATGGTTCGCACCAGGTATTCCATTTTGATATCTAGGGGAGGAATGTAGTAGACAGGTGGGTGACTGGTTTCCAGTACGCGCTTTGCCCGCTGAGTATCGACAATTGTGACGCCGTTGAAGACAATCTGGATGTGCTTGGATGATTCCTCAAGACGCGGAGGACGAGGGTAATCCCATACTGACTCTTGACCGGGGCCGGGTGCAATGCGATCGCGTTTCATGCTGGCTTCTTCTGTTGTAAAATCACACTCGCTATTTTAGATGTGCCGCGCTGTCGCTTCGCGGATTGTTGTAGCTAGCGGTAAGAAACGCGAGAAGCCGTGTATAGGAGCATACAAAAAGAGCGATCGCTCCACGAGAAATTTTTGCTGAATCTGACTTCTAGTACAGGCACCAGACAAGCTGTGCAAGGAATAATAAAGTTGAGGGAGCCATTCTCAGGGTGCTTACTTTGACAGGAAATAGCAGATGAAAGCAGTGGATATACCAATACAGTTCGGGTTAAATACCCAAAAAAACCAAATCCTAGAGGACATATCCCGAAACAAAATACGATCTGCTTAACCGGATGGGGAAATCCCGCAACCCACGGGAAAACCTTGCTATGAGCGATTTTCCCTCCTTTAAAAAAAGGCAAAGGAGAAATTTTTCCCTTAAAAACCTCTGATTGGGGCATTAAATTTGCCTTGAAAAAATTAACCGAACTGTAGTGGGTGGATGTGTTTGAATCCTTAACCCTGAGTATTAGTGTTTTTTTAATCGCCGCTGCGGTCATTGCCGTTGTGGGAACGATGATGGCAAGCACAGCAGATCGCTTAGCGGATGAAACGGGTCTTGGGGAAGCACTGATGGGTGCCTTATTTCTCGGTGGTAGTACCTCTTTAGCCGGGATTGTTACCTCTGTCACCGCCGCTGCTGGAGGTCACGCCGAACTTGCCATCAGTAGTGCTTTGGGAGGGATTGCCGCCCAAACAGCATTTCTCAGTATTGCCGATCTTGCCTATGGGAAAGCCAACCTGACACACGCAGCTGCCTCCATGCCAAATCTGATGCAGGCAACACTCCTGGTCGCGTTATTGGCAATTCCTCTGATGGCAATGTCTGGGCCAGATATCAGTATTTTTGGGATTCATCCCGCCTCGTTCCTCATCCCAGCTGCTTATATCTTCGGCTTGCGTTTGGCGGCTGAGGCTCAAACTACACCCATGTGGTGGCCTCGGCGTACTGCGGAAACGCAAGTTGACGAACCAGATGCAGAGAAGTCCGATGGTACCAGATTGACCGTGTTGTGGTTAAGGTTCGCTTTGCTGGCGGCGCTGCTTGCTGGTGCCGGTTATTTTGTGGCAGAAGCTGGAATCTCCATCTCTATGCACAGCGGGCTTTCCGAAACGATGGTAGGAGGGATTTTTACCGCTTTTTCAACTGCCCTACCGGAACTGGTAACAACCATCGCGGCGGTGCGACGAGGGGCGCTGACACTTGCGGTTAGTGGCGTTATTGGGGGGAATAGCTTTGATGTGATGCTGGTAGCGTTCTCTGACTTTGCTTATCGCCAGGGTTCGATTTATCATGCTTTGGCACAGCCTCAGATTTTTGCGATCGCGTTGACGATCCTGATGACCGTCATTCTAGTTTTGGGCTTGTTGCGGCGGGAAACACATGGAATTGGAAATATTAGCTTCGAGAGTTTTCTGATTCTGCTCCTATACTTAAGTGGGTTTTCGCTGCTGTTTTTTGGAGGTTGAGCAACAACAAGTGAGGTTTAGTCGGCTAAAGGAGTAATCAGAGTTTTGAGTTATTAAGAACATAATTCAAAATCTCGACGTGATTTATCGGGTCTCTCTTTAAAGAATTTCACCAATTACCGATTACCCAAATTCCTCACATTTCATGTCAATCTGACACTTTTAGTTTCGTGCCTTTATGTTTCTGCGACAAAAAATTGCTTTTTACTTAGAAGACATTGAAACACCAACCGGAAAAATATTCAATTTTGTAATCACAGGAATGATTTTGCTGTCTTCAGCAATTTTCGTGATTGAAACCTATCCACTTCCCGATTATGTCCGAATTAATCTTAATACTATCGACTTTTCAATTTTACTGCTTTTTGCTTGGGAATATTTGCTTCGTTTATGGTGTGCTGACAATAAAATTAAATATTTGATAAGCATTTATTCAATTATAGATTTAGTTGCAATATTGCCATTTTTATTGGGAGTGGTAGACATCAGCTTTATCCGAGTATTTCGATGGTTTAGAATTTTAAGATTTCTTCGCTTTATAGAAGGAAAAAGATTGTTTGGTCTCACCATTAATGAAGATGGAGAGATTTCAGCTAGGATATTATTTACTTTATTTGCAATTATATTTGTTTATTCAGGTTTAATTTATCAAGTTGAGCATCCAGTAAATCCTAAAGTATTTGCTACTTTTTTGGATGCCGTTTATTTCTCTATCGTCACAATGACAACAGTTGGATTTGGCGATGTGACACCGATTTCACAAGGAGGTCGCTTTATGACCGTCTTAATGATTTTGACCGGAATTGCTCTGATTCCTTGGCAATTGGGCGACTTGATCAAGCGATTGGTTAAAACAGCTAATCAGGTAGAAACCCTTTGTCCGACTTGCAGTTTATCATCCCATGATACAGATGCTCGGTTTTGCAAAATTTGCGGAACTAAGTTGGAAAAATTAGCGGATAGCTAGTAGTGCGGGAAAGCGATCGCGCGTTTTACCCATTCCTTAGAAGCTACGGGACTGCATCCCAAAAAAGGTAAGCCGAATAGCAGTAGAAGATATGGCTGTGAAGAATCAGGATGATAGCTACGGTGGCGGGTGAGATTTTTATCTGTTAACTTAGCGAAGTCAAGTGTTAGGCGATCGCCAAATCTTTTAAAACAAGGCTGCAACCATTGAAACACTCAATGTCGCTGCTTTTGAGCCATCACTAAAACAAGGAGGATTGGCAATGGATATGTTGCTGCACAACCCAATTGGGGATATGTATGGGCCGCATTTTCTATTGTTTTACGCCTGTGTTATCGTGACAACGTTGCTAGTATGTTTGCGGAACGTGCAAGATCCAAGCACGAACCAACCTCTGCCGTTAATTCCTACCGAACCCGACCCTTACGCAATTGCTTTCTTGCGCGGCGGAGAATCTGAACTAACGAAGCTAGTAGTCTTTGACTTAATCCAGCGCGGTTACTTACAAGTTAACGGACAGTACCTTAAGCAAGCGTCAGAACATCCGGACTTGAGTCAATTGGAGCCGATAGAACGCGAAGTGTTTGATTGGTTCTCTTCTTCGCGAAAAGCAAGCGAAATGAAATTCTCTTGGTCATTACCCGCTAGCTTGACCCAGAAATATACAGTTTACGAACAGCATCTGCAAAATGAACAACTGCTGTATGCAGACGAGTGGCAAGCCTGGAATATAAATATTGGCTTAATCGGAGCTACGATCATCTTTAGCTTAGGTAGCTATAAGCTTCTGGTAGCCTTAGCAAAAGGACGCCATAACGTGGGTTTTCTCATTATCATGGGCGTCTTCTCAATCATCATGCTGCTTTGGTTGATGAGCCAGCCGCCACGCTTGAGCGATCGCGGGCAAAGATATCTGAGACGACTTCAAGGAACCTTCGCTCAGCTAAAGCAGAAGGCAACAACGAGTATTCCTGATGAACTCAACTACAACTTGCTGGTAGCAGTTTTTGGCGTAGAGGCGCTTGCTGGAACTCCCTACTACTCTTATCAAGACGCATTTCTTCTAAAACGGTCGTCCAGTAGTTCCTGCGGTAGTTCCGATGGTAGTTCCTGCGGTAGTAGTTGCGGTAGTAGTTGCGGTAGTAGTTGCGGTGGCGGATGTGGTGGGTGTGGAGGAGGATAGTCAGGAATGGTTTCTCATTTACCAACATTAGGCGTCGGACTGGGTTTTCGGGAACCGTTCCGCAGTGACTTGTTTTTGCATCGGCAAGCGGTTGACTTTCTGGAAATTGTTGCCGAACACTACCTAGATGTGCCGCCCTACAAGCAGCAAGAGTTAGAATTGCTGGCTGACCATTTCCCGTTAATTCCCCACGCGATTAATCTGTCGCTAGGGAGTGCAGAAGGTTTAGACGCAGATTACTTACGCAAACTGGCAGAACTCATTAAACGACTGAATCCGCCTTGGTGGAGCGAACACATCTGCTTTACGAAAGCAGGCGGAGTCGATATCGGGCATCTGTCGCCCCTGCCTTATACACACGAAGCGGTAGAAGTGCTTTGCCGCAACATTGCTCAAGTACGTCGCTACATTGATGTGCCGCTGATTTTGGAGAATATTTCTTATCTATTAACAGTCCCAGGTGCGGAAATGACTGAAGCTCAGTTTCTCGCAGAAGTAGTAGAGCGTTCAGATTGTGGGTTACTGCTGGATGTGACGAATTTATATATCAATGCAGTTAACCACAACTATGACATCTATGCTTTTTTGGCGCAATTGCCCCTAGAGCGAGTCGTCCAGCTACATTTTGTCGGCGGACATTGGCATAACGGCGTCCTCATTGACAGTCATTCCCACTCAACCCATCCGGAAGTATGGACACTTATGGAAGAAGTTGTCGCCCGAATTCCAGTCAAAGGAATTGTTTTAGAACGGGATGAAAATTTGCCTCCTTTTGCAGAACTTTCTGCCGAACTAGAAGGGGCACGCAAGATTGGCAGGCGTCATGGAAAATGGGATTAGCACAAACGCAGCAAATTTTAGCCAAGCTTTATACCAATACTCTCTTAAGAGAGCGTTTCTTTGCCAATCCGCAAGCCGTTGGTGAGGAGTTCGGGCTGAGTTCCGACGAATCACAGCATCTCGCTAAATTGTCTGCTCAACAGGTTAATCTCTTCGCTAGTTCGCTGAAGCGCAAGCGGCTAGGCGAAGTCCGCGAATTGCTACCTTTGACGCAGCGTGTTTTAGGTAAAAGCTTTGCCGAGTTGTTTTGGCGATACGCGGAAACCCATGTACCGGGAGGAATTAAAAAACATTTAGAAGATGCGATCGCTTTCGCTACTTTCATCGAAAATAATGCTCAGTTAAAAGAGATCGAGCCGCCTTGGGTGGTGGACTTAGCCCGCTACGAAAAATCATGGCTTTTAGCCGCAGAACCGACTTTCCGCTTGACAATGTGCCGATTTCGTTATGCTATTGACAAGCTGGCGCGAATGACTCAACAGGAAGTCGAGCCGTTATTGTTGTTGCAGCCTACAATTGTTTTCTGGTTTCGTCTATCTGCGCGATCGCAATTGCGACATATTGTGATTTCGTTGCCTAATTGGCAATAGGTCGATGGCGTTGCTGAAACAGTAATGATTCAAGCGGGAAGAGGAACTGTCCGATATTTCAAGTAGTGAAGCAGTAAACGGAGTGAACATTTCAACATCAAGGGCTGACGCATGGGTAGCACAAGGTCTTGCGGTGCAACCGAGCCAAGTAGTGCCGAAGGCGGGTGTTTTCTCCCTCCACCCGAGTCATATAGGTTTTGCTCACAATCTGATCGCCCTGCGAGGGTGAACATTGGGTAAACTTTCCAGCCATCAGTGACATAAAAGAAGCATTGCCAGCTTTTAACAATTAGCCATAATGGCTTGAACGTTTCTGCACGGAGATCACCGATGACCCATGCCAAGATCCCAGGTTGCTTGTGATTAACGGCTGTCCACAGCCAGAATTTTTGGCGTTTGCTGCCAACAAAAGGAAAGCAGTTCATCTAGGTCAGTGACTTTGGGGATTTCGTCCGCCTCTGGAGCATCTTCCAGTTGATGTCCCGATCGCTCGAATGAGCGTGCATAACCGTGGTGTGGTGAATC
The DNA here is from genome assembly GCF_014698845.1 of Coleofasciculus sp. FACHB-1120. Taxonomy (NCBI): domain Bacteria; kingdom Bacillati; phylum Cyanobacteriota; class Cyanophyceae; order Coleofasciculales; family Coleofasciculaceae; genus Coleofasciculus; species Coleofasciculus sp. FACHB-1120. The sequence continues at coordinate 114,828 of NZ_JACJTV010000017.1, forward strand.
TCGGTAACTCGTTCGATGCCGCGCAGACCCAAGACAAGAGAGATACATCTTGATGCACAACTGCTTGACCTCGCCTGAGTAACGCCAAGGGCGGTAGAATTCAAGGAACTGACGACCACACTGCTTGCACTTGTAGCATTGTCTACCTCGACGATGCCCGTTTTTAGCTGTTTGGGTTGAGTGACATTGAGGACATTTCATCCCTCTATTTTACCCAATTAAACATTACCCCTTCAGCAACGCCCTTTTTTTACGATGTCTCTCACGAAAACTTGCTCAATAGACCTCTTGCGGAATTAAAATTTGTTAGCTAATCTCAGTTCATAGTTATAGATACCTGCAATCAGTTGACGCAGTCCAAATCGCTTCCTTCTATTGCGATAACGACTGGATAAAATC